>CAIYPH010000873.1 GCA_903928045.1 uncultured Rhodospirillales bacterium | reverse complement strand
GGTCGTCACCGACCCGAAGAAGGCCATCGTCGCGCTGAAGTGGACCGTGCGCGAGATGGAGGACCGCTATCGCCGCATGTCCAAGATCGGCGTGCGCAACGTCGCCGGCTACAACGAAAAGGCCATCGAGGCGCAGAAGAGCGGCGAGCATTTCGTGCGCACCGTCCAGACCGGCTTCGACGAGGCCGGCCGCCCGGTCTACGAGGAAGAAAAGCTGCGGCCCGAACCCATGCCCTATCTGGTCGTGGTGATGGACGAGATGGCCGATCTGATGCTGGTCGCCGGCAAGGAGGTCGAGGGCGCCGTGCAACGCCTGGCCCAGATGGCCCGGGCCGCCGGCATCCACCTGATCATGGCCACCCAGCGCCCGTCGGTCGATGTCATCACCGGCACCATCAAGGCCAACTTCCCCACCCGCATCAGCTTCCAGGTCACCTCCAAGATCGACAGCCGCACCATCCTCGGCGAGCAGGGCGCGGAGCAGCTGCTCGGCCAGGGCGACATGCTCTACATGGCCCAGGGCGGCCGCATCATGCGGGTGCACGGGCCTTTCGTGTCGGATGACGAGGTGGAGAAGGTGGTGGCCCATCTGCGCGAGCAGGGCGAGCCTGACTACGTCGAGGAAGTCACCGAGGCGCCCGAGGGCGGCGACGACGAGGGCGGCGGCTCGGGCGCCTCCGGCGATGGCGGCGAATTGTCGCTGTTCGACCAGGCGGTCGATGTGGTCGCCCGCGAAGGCAAGGCCTCGACGTCCTTCCTGCAGCGCCACCTCAACATCGGCTACAACCGCGCGGCCAAGCTGATCGAGCAGATGGAAAAACAGGGCATTGTCGGGCCCGCCAACCACGTCGGCAAGCGGGACGTCATCGCCCGGCATACGCCGCGGGATGACGAGGATTAGAAAGGAAGCGCTTCTTTTTGAAAAAAGAAGCAAAAACGTTTTATTCGCTTAGGCTTTACTCTGCGCCCGGATGGCACCCACCTCCGCGTTGCGGCCGATGATCAGCACTGATATCACGCAATAAATCGCACGAAGAAACGGGGAACGAATGTCAACGATCACGACCAGCCAAAACGTGGGCATTCTCCTCACCGCCCCGCCATTCACCAATCCGGTGACGATCAATCCCGGCGTATCGATCACCGGCGTGGCGAATGCCTATGGCCTCTACGCCGCGTCCGGCACCTGGACCATCAACAACGCGGGGACCGTCGCGCCCACCAACGGGGTGGGCGGGATCTACCTGGCGGCCGGCACCGTCACCAATCTCGCGAGTGGGGTCATCTCGACGAACGTGGCGTCGGGGGCCGGGGGAACGGCGATCTACATCACGGGCGCGGCGGGAAGCATCGCCAATGCGGGCCGGATCAACGCAGGCGTGCTGCTGAATGCCGGCGGCGTGGTGACCAATAGTGCCGGCGGCACGATCACCTCGCGCGCCGATGCCTATTCCGCCTTCGGGGTGCGGTTCGGCGGTGGGGGAACGTTGTTGAACGCCGGGTTCATCAACGGGCGCAATTTCGGGCTTGCCGGATCGGTGGGCGGCGGGACGCTGGTCAACCAGACCGGAGGCACCATCACCGCGGGCTATGTCGCGGTGGAGCTGGGGCTGCCGGGTTCGGCCGGCACGGGTGGGCGCTACGTCACCAACCAGGCCGGCGGCGTGATCACCGGCAATACCGGGATCATCATATCAACTCTGGCCGGTACCGTTATCAACGCCGGGACGATCACTGGGACTTTGGACGGCACGATCACCTACCAAAGCGCGGTGCAACATTTCGGCGATGGCGTCACGCTGACCGCTGGCGGCGCCGTCACCAACCTCGCGGGCGGCACCATCTCGGGCGCCCGCTATGGCGTCAACATCACGGGCGGCGCGGCGACGGTGACGACGGCGGGGCTGATTTCCGGCACCGCCGGCGCGGTCCACCTCACCGCGGGGGTTCCGGACCTGCTGATGGTGAAGCCGGGGGCGGCGTTCAATGGTGTGGTGAATGGCGGCAATACGCTGCACAGCACCGCGGTGAGCACGCTCGAACTCAGTGCCGGGGGGAGCGGAACCCTCACCGGGCTGGGCACCCAGGTGATCAATTTCGGCTCCATCCTGTTCGACCCAGCGGCGAAATGGTCGCTCTCCGGCAACGCGGCCGGATTTGGCGGGGCGGTTGCTGGCTTCACCGTGGGCGACACCATCACGGTGACGGGGGTGGTCGCAACCGGCTCGGCGTTCAACGCGGGGACGCTGACGTTGAACACGGCCGGGGCGCCGGTCGCGCTGCAACTGGCCGGGAGTTTCACCTCGGACATGCTGCGGGTCAGCAGCAGCGGCGGCAATACGGTGATCGGGTTGCAGCCGGGCGGGGTTACGGTGCAGGGCGCGGCGGGCGACAATGTCGCGGTGCCGATCGCGGACGCCGGCATTGCGCTCGATGCCTATAATGTTTTCTCGACGGTCAATACCGCGATCGGTGCCGGGCAGATCGTGCCGTTCAATGCCGCCGGGGGCACGCCGCCGGGGACGGATGGGGGAACCACCGGGGCGCTGCTGTCCCATGCCGGCGGCAATTTCGTGGTGCCGCTCGGCTACACCGTGTTCGCCAGCGATGCTTCGGCACCGCAGACGGTGAGTGGCGGGGCGTATAACGGGCAGGCGGTGATCGCGGGAACGGGCGGGCTCGCCTACAACGCGGGGGCGGGGAGCGGGACGGTGTTTGCCGCCGGGGGTAACAACCTCATCAGCGTCTACCCTGGCGCCGGGGACCAACTGATCGAGACGGGGTCCGGCAATGACACCATCGTCATCCTCGGCGGCAATGACACCGTGAATGCCGGGGCCGGCAGCAACCAGATCCTGACCGGCAAGGGCAATGATGTCATCAACTCCAGCGGCAATGACCTGATCGCCGCCGGAGATATCGGATCCGCCACCATCAACGCGGCGGCCAACAACCCGGTGGCGTTCTTCGGGCCGGGCAGCACGGTGTTCAACGGCGGCAGCGGCAAGGCGACCGTGGTGAGCACCGTCGGCCACGCGACGATCAACGGGCAGGGCGGCACGCAGATCTGGCTTGGCTCGGGCCAGGATGTGGTGAACTCGACCGGCGCGGACACCATCATCGGCGGCAGCGGAACGGCGTCGGTGATCGCTTCGGCTGGCAACAGCTTCGTCTTCGCCGGCACGGGCGGGCTCACCTACACCGGCGGCAGCGGGGCGACGACATTGCTGGGGTCGGCGACCGGCACGGCGACGCTGCATGGCGGGTCGGGCAGCCTGGTGGCGCTGGCGAGCAATGCGATGATCTTCACCGGAGGCAGCGGCGCGGCCACTGTGGCGGCCTTCGCGGGTAGCACGACTCTGACCGGCGGCGGCAATTCAACCGTCTACGGCAGCGGCGGCGCGCAAACGGTGTTCGGTGGCAACAACGTGTTCCTCGGCGGACCGGCGGGCCACAACGTCCTCACCGGCGGCGGCGGGCAATCGATCATCCTCGGCGGCGGCGATGGCGACGTGCTGACGGCCGGCACCGGGGCGGGGGACGTGATCGAGGCCGGGAGTGGCGCCGAGACCATCAACGCCGCCGGCACTGCGGGCGCCCACAAGCTCTACGCCGGCACGGGAAGCGACGTGATCCTGACCGGCAGCGGCAATACCAACGTGCTGCTGAGCACCGGCGCGGCGACGATTGTCGCCGGGTCGGGGCTGGATCTGTTC
Organism: uncultured Rhodospirillales bacterium; assembly: GCA_903928045.1. The sequence continues at coordinate 4,974 of CAIYPH010000873.1, read as the reverse complement.
GCCTTCACCGCGGGCAGCCATCCGAGCGTGACAATCCAGAATTTCACGGCGGCGACCGGCTATCTCTCCTTCGTTGGCTTTCCCGGGACCGAGAAAGCCAACGCGCTGGCCGGCGCCGTCACATCAGGCGGGTCGGAAACGCTGGTGCTGTCGGACGGCACGCATATCGTGCTGCAGGGGTTCACCGGGCTGCAGGCGGGCAATCTGCTCTGACGAAGGCGCGTCCCTACATCTGGTGATACGCCTCCGGCCCCAGCACCGCGGCGCGCATGCGGGCCTGGAGGACGGCGCCGTCACGCGGGGGGAGCACGAGTTTCTTCGGCGTGGCCTCGATCTTGGCGACGGCGAAGAACAGGCCCTCGGCGTGGATGGCGGCATGCAAGGCTGGCACCTCGGCCTCTGAGGTGACGAACATGGTGCGGGTGAAGCCGGCACCGCGGGCCATGGCGACGAGGTCGACGCCGTGGCCGGTGGCGGTCTCCTGCATGCCGGTTTCGCCGTAGTGCTCGTTGTCCTGCACGAGGATGGCGAGGTTGGGCGGGCGTTTGACGGCGATGGTGGCGAGGCTGCCAAGCCCCATCAGCATTTCGCCGTCGCCGGTGATGACCAGCACCTTGCGGCGGGGCTGGGCGATGGCGAGGCCGAGGCCGATCATCGTCGCCCCGCCCATGCCGCCCCACAGCGGCAGGTTCTCGGCGCAGTCGCCGACCGCGGTGATGTCCCAGGCCGGGGCGCCGAGGCCGGCGACCACCAGCATGTCGCCGCGATCGCGCAGCACCGCGGCGGTGAGGTCGCGGCGGTCGAGCCGGCCGGTTTGTCCTGTCAATGCCATCGGCTCAATCCTTCCCGAAAGTCTTGGCGCCGAGCACGCGCTGGCCGATCAGGGTCGCGGTGGGGCGGAACGTGTTGAAGGCCAGGCGCAAAGTGGCGTCCACGGTCGGCGCCACGTCCTCCACCCGGTCGGCGCGATGGACCAGAGTGCCCATCGCCTCCAGCACCGCCTGGGTCGCGTGGCCCATCGGGACCTGGGCCGGGTTGAACTCGCCGAAATCGCCGCGCATGGTGACGATCATGGGCATCGGGGTGCGATGAACCGTCGCCAGCGACAGCATGTTGATGCAGTTGCCGACGCCGGAACTCTGCATCAGCAGCACGCTCTTGTCGCCGCCAAGCCAGGCGCCGGCCATCAGCGCGATGCCCTCCTCCTCGGTGGTCAGCGTGGTGACCTGCATCGCATTATCGGCCAGGCAGCGGCGGATGAGGCGGGAATGCCCGGCATCCGGCACCAAGGCGACCTGGCGGATGTTATGGGTCTTCAGCAGATCATAGATGTCATCCGGCCAGCTCGGCTCGGCCCTGGTAGCACTCGCTGCGTCGCCCGTCGTCATGCGTTCCCTCCGGCACCGCGCGATGCGGCACATCTCTTCGTGCGGGCAAGAAAAACGCCTGGCTCGGGATTGTCAAACCGGGGGCTTGGAGGGAGGAAGGAAGCGCTTCTTTTTTGGAAAAAAAGAAGCAAAAAACTTTTATCCGTTTGGCTTTGGGGGCTTTCGGGGAGAGTGGGTTTTTCCTTATTAATTCGTAATGACATGGGCGTGCGGAAACTTGGGGCGTGGGGGCGGTTTTTTGAATTCATGGGCTTCGCCGGGGTGGGGTGGGCGGGTTTGGCGCGGTTTTCAGGTGTGGGGTGCGGGCGCGGGGCGCGCGGACGGGTGGCGGGCGGGGTGGCGCGCTTGGGCAGGATGGGGCGGGGAGCGCGCGAGGCGCGGACATTGCGCGACGGGGTGGGCGCGCGCGGGGATTTCGGGCTACGGAGGGAGTCCGGGCGTGCGTGGGGCGCGGGCGGCTCGATTTCGCCGGCGGCGAGGCGCTCCAGCAGTTCGGCAAACCTGGTCATCGTCGCGTCGATATAGAGCCAAGCCTCGGCCTGCTCACTCCACCGCCGTGCGCCGGGCAGAATCCGGCCGAAGAGCGCGGCGAACCAGAGCGCGATGGCGCTCAATCGCCGCGCCGCTTCGGCGGCGCGCAGGATGGAGGAGGTGGCGGGGTTGCTCATGGCGCGGAATATAGTGCAGGCGGCTTCGACTGTCAATCATAAAAACGTCGAGTTAGAATAAATTTCTCCCAGCGCCGCGCGCGGCCTCGCCGCCCGCCGGAGTCGGCGAAGCCCGAACCCCTTAAACGAATAAAAGTTTTTTGCTTCTTTTTTTCCAAAAAAGAAGCGCTTCCTCCCCTTTCACCCTTTCACGGCCCCAAACGTCAGCCCGCGGATCAGATGGCGCTGCACGAGGAGGGTAAAAATAACGGCGGGCAGCATGATGCCGATGGCGCCGGCGGCGGAGATTGACCAGTAGTTGATGTCTTCGCCGCCGAATTCGGCGATCGCCACCGGCAGGGTCTTGGTGTGCTGGCCGGTGAGGATGAGGGCGAAGAGGAATTCGTTATAGGCCAGCAGCATGGAGAACAGCGCGGTGACGCCGAGGCCGGGGCGGACGGCGGGGAGCACCACGCGCAGGAAGGCTTGCCAGCGGTTGCAGCCGTCGATCATCGCGGCTTCGTCGAGTTCCACGGGGACGTCGACGAAGAAGCTGCGCATGAGCCAGATGGTGAAGGGCTGGTTCATCGCCACCATCGCCATCACCATCATCGGGAAGGTGTCGATCATGCCGAGCCAGCGGGCCATCACGAAGAAGGGGATGGCGAGCAGGATCTGCGGGAACATGCGGATGGTCAGCAGGCCGAACAGCAGCTTCCCCGCGTGCTTGGTGCGGGTGCGGGCCAGGCCGTAGGCGGCGAGCGTGCCCAGCGGCACCGAGATCAGCACGGTGGCGGCGGCGATGATGGCGCTGTTGAGCAGGAAGGAGAGGAAGCCGCGGTTCACCCAGACGTCGATGTGGAATTCCGCGGTCGGCTCGAAAATCAGCCGGGGCGGAATGGCGAAGGCGTCGGCGGGCTGTTTGATGGAGATGAGGAAGCCCCAGATTATGGGGACGAGGTTGATGAAGGTGAACAGGATGAGGGCGGCCAGGAGGATGGCCTGCATCCGCGCCTTGCGCCGCATCAGATCGCCTCCCGTCCGCCGCGCTGCATCAGCAGGATCATGCCCACGATCATGCCGGCGACGACGAGGAGGGTGAGCACGCCGAGGGCCGAGGCGCGGCCGATCTCCAGCATGCGGAAGGCGAGCTGGTAGGTGTAGAGGGTGATGGTCTCGGTGGCGGTGCCCGGCCCGCCATTGGTGAGGACGTAGACGAGATCGAAGAAGCGGAAGGCGTCCATCATGCGGATGGCCAGCACGAACAGGATCAGCGGCTTCATCATCGGCAGGATGACGTGGCGCAGGCGCTGCCAGGGGGTGGCGCCGTCGATTTGGGCGGCCTCCAGCAGCGAGGTGTCGAAGCTTTGCAGCCCGGCGTAGAGCACCAGCATCAGGAAGGGCATGAACTTCCAGGTATCGGCCATGATGACGCTGAATTTCGCCCAGAGCGGGTCGCCCAGCCAGTCCGGCGGGAAGATGTTGAGCCCGATGAGGGTGGCGTCGAGCAGGCCCCAGCGGCCGACGAACATCCATTTGAGGAAAATCCCGGCCACCACGGGGGTGACGACATGGGGGAGGAAGTTCAGCAGCGAAATCACCCGCACCCCGCCCGACAGCGCGTAGAGCATCAGCGCCACCGCGAGGCCGACGACGAATTGCAGGCCGACGCTGCACAGCACGATGATCATCGTCGTCAGCATGTCCGCCCAGAAGCGCTGCTCGGAGAGCAAGGCGATGTAGTTGTCGAGCCCGACGAAATGGGTATTGGTGCCGCCGAGATAGTAGCTGGTGAAGCTGTAGTAAAGGGCGGAGCCGAAGGGGTAGAGCAGCACCAGCGCCATCACCGCGACGCTCGGCGCCATGAACAGCCACATCGCACGCTGCAACGGATCAGTCCTGGCGGTAGAGGGCGCGGGCGTTGCCGATGAAGAAGGCGTGGCGCTCTTCCGGCGTGAGGTTCAGCGGCATCGCCTGGGCGGGGTCATCGAAATCCCAATGCGGATAGTCGGTCGCGAACAGCAGCCGATCCATGCCGATCCAGTTCATCGTGTCGCGCAGATGGGCGCGCGGCTCGGGCTCCTCCATCGGCTGGGTGGTGAGCCAGACGTGGCGGCGGATATAGTCGGACGGGCGCATGGTGAGATGCGGCGTCTCGTCGCGCAGCTTCTCCCAGGTGGTGTCGAGCCGCCAGGCGAGGGCGGGCAGCCAGGCGAAGCCGGCCTCGACCATGATGATTTTGAGCTCCGGCATCTCCTCGAATAGCCCCTCCATCACCATGGAGATCAGCTGCGCCTGCGCCGCCTGGGCGTGGCCGATCATCTCCTCGATGTAGAAGGACGGCCAGCCGCTGCCGGTGATGGGCTGGCCGCTATAGCCGAAGGCGTGGATGGCGACCGGCAGCCCCGCCTCCACGGCGGCGCGGAAAATCGGGCGATAGGCGAACTTGCCGAGCAGGTCCGCAGTGCGGCCGAGCAGCAGCACCTGGGCGAAGGCGGGATTCCCCGCATAGCGGCGGATTTCCGCCACCGCGGCTTCGGGGTTTTCGTACGGCACCACGATCGAGGCGCGCAGGCGGATCTCGGGGGTGACGAGGGAGTGCCACTGCCACTCGTTGTTAGCGTGGCACATCGCCGCCGACAGGCCGGGGTTGAGCAGCCCCTGGCCGGAGGGGGTGAGCGGGTTGCAGATGCCGAGCACGATGTTGTGGGCATCGAGGTGCTGGGCGCGGATGAAGTCGAGATCGGTGCCCGGGGCGCCGCCGTTGGGGGGCCAGGAATCCCGCCGCGCGGCGTTAGGCTGCGCCTTGGGATAGGGGTTCACCCCGGCCTGATGGCCCTGGCGCAGGCTGGTGCCATAGGTCTCCAGATAATGCCGCCATTGCTGCGTCATGTAGGGGTAGAGCGCCGTCACCGACGGCAGGACGGGATGGATGTCGC
>CAIYPH010000872.1 GCA_903928045.1 uncultured Rhodospirillales bacterium | reverse complement strand
TCGATGCAGCCGCGCCAGATTTCGGCGAAAAAGGCCGAGGAGGAGACGGTGAAGGCATAGGCGGCCGAGGTCCATGGATCCGGCCGGATGCCGAACAAGCCGATGCCATAGTAGATCAGGAACAGCTGCATCAGCGCCGGCGTGCCCTGCATTACCTGGATGTAGCCGACCATCGCCAGCCGGAGCGGCCGCCACGGGCTCACCCGCATCAGCGCAATGACGAGGCCGAGCAGCCCGCCGCCGGCGAAGGCGAGCAGCGAGAGCACCACCGTCCAGCGCGCGGAGGTGACGAGGAAGAGGAACTCGTTGGGGCCGAAATCGCGCAGCATCGCCTTAGCCCTCCCAGCGGAAGGCGCGCTGGTGGACACCGCCCAGCAAGCCGCGGAAGGCCAGCGACAACACGAGGTAGATGCCGGTGACGACTCCGAACACCTCGAAATTGCGAAAGGTGACGATCATGATGTTGTTCGCCACAGCCGTCAGCTCCTCGGCCGCGATGGCTGAGACCAGGCTCGAGCCCAGGAGTTGCAGCACGAACTGGCTGGCCAGCGACGGATAGACGATGCGCAGCGCCTGACCGAGCACGATATGCCGGAGGATGCGGATCGGCCGCATGCCGAGCGCCCGTCCGGCCTCGATCTGCCCACGCGGGATCGCCTCCAGCCCGGCGCGCACGATCTCCACGGCATAGGCCACCAGGTTCACCACCATCGCCAGGATCGCCGCCTGGTTGGCGGTGAGGCGGATGCCGAGGCCGGGCATGGCGAAGAACACGAAATAGAGCTGGATCAGGAAGGGCGTGTTGCGGATCAGCTCGACATAAGCACCGACCAGCCAACGCAGCGGCTTCGGCCCGTAGGTGCGCGTGGCCGCCAGCACCGCCGCGATCGGCAGCCCGATCGCGGTGGCCGCAAGCGTCAGCCATATGGTGAGCAGCGTGCCCTGCACCAGCTCGGGCCAGCGCGCGAGCACTGGCCCGAAGTCGAACTGATATTCCACGGATCGCTCAGTACCTGTTGTTCAGAACGGAGGCAGGTCGCCAATCGGCTTGTTGCGGTATTTCATGGACAGCCGGTCGAGCGTGCCGTCGTTCTTCAGCGTGAACAGCAGCGTGTTCACCCAGTGCAGCAGCGAGGGATTACCCTTGCGCATGCCGATGCCGAAGTAGTTGGGCCGCAGCACGAATTTCTGCTCGAACTCGTCGCCACTGGCGGATTTGCGCAGATAGATCTCGCCGTAATCGCCGCCGCCCATGGCATCGATCTGGCCGGACAGCATCGCCTGCGCGCAGGACGGGCCGTCATCGAAGCGCAGATAGGTGATGCCCGGGTTGTTCTTGACGATCTCGGTCAGCACGATGTCCTCGATGGCCCCGCGCGTGGCGCCGACCTTGAGGCCGACCAGATCCTTCGGCCCGGCGATCTTGCGGCCCTTGGGGGCCAGCAGCACGGTGGATTGCCCGCCATAGGGGTTGGAGAAATCCACCTGCAGCGCGCGCTCGGCGGTGATGGAGAAGATCGAGATCACCAGGTCCACCCGCTTGGTTAGCAGCGCGGGAATGCGGCCGGGCGAGGTGACGGTGACGAATTCCACGGGCACGCCGAGCGATTTGCCGACGAGCTGGGCGAGCTCGACATCCATGCCGGTCGGCTGCATCGAGGTGTCGAGCGAGCCATAGGGCGGCACCGTGGTGTCGATGGCGATGACCACCTTGCCGGCCTTGACGATATCCTCGGGCGCCTGGGCCTGGGCGGCGACGGGGAGGGCGAGCAGCAGCGCCGCCCCCAAGGCGAGCAGTGATCGGCGTGGTGATGTCATGGACGTCCTCCGGTTTGATTGTGTGTTGGTTCTTCGGCCGGCGCCGGGCCTCATGACTCCCGACGCCAATTCGTCATATGAACGGCGGCATGCATGCCTCCCGCCCCTTCGCGCCGCGCCGCCTGACCCGCGCCGGCGGCACGCTCTACCGCCAGGCGGCGGCGCAGCTGCGCACGGCGATCGCTGCCGGGCGCATCGCCGTGGGTGCGGATCTGCCGACCGAGGCGGCGCTGGCCGAGGGGTTCGGCATCAGCCTGATCACCGTCCGTCATGCCCTGCGCGAGCTGGAGCAGGAGGGGATGATCCGCAAGCGCGCCGCCAAGGCCGCCGTGGTGCTGGCCAGCGCGCCGCGCCTGCCCGCCGCCCGGCCGCTCAACAGCATCGAGGATGTGGTAGCTGCGACCTCGGGCGCCGAATTGCGCATTGGCAGCTTTGGCCCGCGCCGCTCCGCCGAGGCGGCGGCGCTGTTCGGGCTCGATGCCGGTACCGAGCTGCATTGCCTGCGCGGCCGCCTGCTCTCCGCCGGCGCGCCGCTCAGCGAAATCACCATCTATTTCCCGCCCGAGATCGGCGTGCGGCTCAGCCGCGCTGACTTCGATGACGTGGTGGTATTCCGCTCCATTGAGCGCCGCCTCGGTATCCGCCTGCACGGTGCGCGCATCACCGTTACCGCCGAACTCGCCGATGCCGCGCTGGCCCGGGCGCTGGAGATCGAGGAAGGTGGACCGGTGCTGGTCAGCCGCATGCTGTGGCGCGATGCGGCCGGCGCGCCGGTGGAGCTGACGATCGCCCGCCACCGCGCCGACCGCTACAGCCTGAGCTACGATTTTCCCTGATACACTCACGTGTTTCGGCGCAGCAGATGCCCGTTCACGCAGTTGGTCAGCCGCCCGTCCCGCAGATAGTACAGCACCACCTCGGCGGCCTTGCGGCGGATGTCGAGATTGGCGG
>CAIYPH010000871.1 GCA_903928045.1 uncultured Rhodospirillales bacterium | reverse complement strand
TGGTCATGGAATCCCTGGTGAATTGCGTCTGAGTGGAAATGATGCCAGATTTTTTGCGTAAAGCAAGATGAATCTGAAAAAATAGTGCGTGTGGTCCCTGGCTGGCTAACTCCAACCTGCCCATCCCACCTGGACAACACACCCCCGCCCCACGAAGCTCCGCTACCACAAGGGAGCGCACCACTATGACCACCACACCCCAATACCGCCGCGAAGACCGCGCCCTCCTCACCGGCAAAGGCCAATTCGTCACCGACGCCCGACTCCCCAACCAGACCCGCGCCGTCTTCCTCCGCTCCGATCGCGCCCATGCCGACATTCTGAACATCGACACCTCAGCCGCGCGCACCATGCCGGGCGTGCTCGCCGTCCTCACCGAAGCCGATCTGCGCCCGTTCAACCTCGGCCAGATCGGCGGCGCCTTCGCCGTCCTGCCCGGCCGCAACGGCAGCAAGATGATCACCCCGCCCAAGCCGGTGCTGGCCGAAACCCGCGTGCGCCATGTCGGCGAGGCCATCGCCATCATCATCGCCGAAACCACCGCCCAGGCGCAGGACGCCGCCGAACAGATCACCGTGGAGTACCAGGACCTCCCCGTCGTCACGTCAGGCACCGACGCACTGGCCCCAGGCGCCCCGCTTCTCTGGCCCGAAATCCCCGGCAACCTCGCGCTGGATTTCGACTTCGGCAATGAGGACGCCACCAACGCCGCCATCGCAGCCGCGCCCCACACAGTCACCGTCGCACTCGACAACACCCGCGTCGCCGTCGCCCCGCTGGAGCCGATGAACTGCACCGCCTGGTGGGACGGCCCAAATGGCCTCCACGAAATCCACATCCCCCACCAAGGCATCAACGGCTCGCTCGGCGGTCTCAGGGCCTATTTCAACGAGCCGGTCGAAAACTTCCGCGTCATCGCCCGCGATGTCGGCGGCAGCTTCGGCGCCCGCCTGCCGATCTATCCGGAATATGTCGCCATCCTGATCGGCTCGCGCATCATCGGCCGCCCGGTCAAATGGACCGCCACCCGCAACGAGACCTTCCTCAGCGAATGGCAGGGCCGCTCCCTGCTCTCCGCCGGCACACTGGCCTTCGACGCCGAGGGAAAATTCCTCGCCATCCGCTACGACTGGGTGCCCAATGTCGGCTCCTACCCCACCGATTACGGCGCCGCCGGCATCTGCTTCAACGGCATGAAGGGCGGCATCGGCCCCTACACCATCCCTGTCATCTATGGCCGGGTGAAAGTCGCCGTCACCAACACCGTCCCCACCGGCGCCTATCGCGGCGCCGGGCGGCCCGAGACCACCGCCATCCTCGAACAGCTCGTCGACGCGGCTGCCGCGCATCTCGGCCTCGACCCCGCCGAGCTCCGCCGCCGCAACTTCATCCCCAGCGCGGCCTTCCCCTACAAAACCCCGCAAGGCATCGTCTACGACAGCGGCGATCACGCCACCCTGCTCGCCATCGCGGCGGAAAAAGCCGACCTCGCCAATTTCCCCACCCGCCGCGCCCAGGCCGCCACCGAAGGCAAGCTCCGCGGCATCGGCATCACCACCTTCCTCGAAGCTTCCGCGGGCGCTGTCCCCATCAAGGAACAGGTCGAACTCCGCGTCTCCGGCGAGGGCCGCGTCACCCTCTACGCCGCCGCCAATGCCACCGGGCAGGGTCTGGCCACCACATTCGCCCGCATCGTCACCCGCGAGCTCGGCATCCCCGACGACAAGCTCGACATCCGCCTCAGCGACCCGGACGGCCCCCGCCTCTCCGGCGCCGGCGCCATCGGCTCACGCGCCGGCATCGTCTACGGCTCCGGCACCACGCTGGCCGCCCGCGAAGTCCGCCGCAAAGGCATCGATCTCGCCGCCGAAGCACTCGAAGCCAGCCCAGACGACATCGAGTTCGCCAACGGCACCTTCTCCATCACCGGAACCGACCGCCGCATCGATCTCTTCACCCTGGCAGCCCAGCACCCCACCGCACTGGACTCCATCGGCGAGCCCAGCTTCGGCGCCAGCTTCCCCGGCGGCGCCCATATCGCCGAGGTGGAGATCGACCGCGACACCGGCACGCTCACGGTGCTGCGCTACATCGCCGTCGATGATTGCGGCCACGCCATCGAGCCCATGCTCGTGCACAGCCAGATCGTCGGCGGCATCGTCCAGGGCATCGGCCAGGCCCTCGGCGAGCACGTCGTCTATGACGAACACGGCCAGCTCCTCGCAGCCAGCTTCATGGACTACACCATGCCGCGCGCCGACCAGTTCCCCGCTTTCGAACTGCACGACCACAACATCCCCTCGCCGAACAATATGCTCGGCGCCAAGGGCGTCGGCGAAGCGGGCACCACCGGCGGCCTGTCCACCATCATCAGCGCCGTGCGCGACGCGCTCCGCCCGGCCGGCATCACCGGCCTCGACATGCCCTACTCACCCTCCCGCATTTGGGAAGCGATCAACGGGGCGGCCCTCCGCGGGGCGGCCAACCGCCGCGCGGCTTGACCAGCCGGAACAGCTTGAACCGCCCGGTCCCCGCCACCTCTTCAAGCCACGGATCGGGCGGCACGCTGACATCGCGATTATCAAGAAAAATCACCATGTCGTAGCGGCCGAGCACGGACGGATCGATCGCCGCGCCATGCTCCACAAAGCGGTCCCACACCACCGCCGGCGGCAATGCCTTCTCCGCATCCACCCAGTCCGGCTGCATGTTGATCGGCTGTTGCGTCGGATAGGCAAACAGCGTCGGCACAAAAGCCTCGCGCCGGTT
>CAIYPH010000870.1 GCA_903928045.1 uncultured Rhodospirillales bacterium | reverse complement strand
GCGCGCCCAGGGCGGGCTGCGCATGGTCGGCGTCGGCGGCGATCGCATCATCCCGCTCGCCGTCACCACCGATGCGGCCAGCATTGAAGCGGCCGACGTGGTGTTCTTCCAGTGCAAGGCCTACGCGAACGAGGCGGCCGCCACCAGCGCGCGCCACCTGTTCGGCAACGGCACGGTGGCGATCAGCTTCCAGAACGGCCTCGGCAATGAGGCCCGCATCGCCGCCGTGCTCGGGGCGGAGAACGTGATCGGCGGCCTCACCGCCCAGGCCGGGCTGGTCGAGGCGCCAGGCATGGTGCGCAACTATGGTGACCTCCCCACCCATATCGGCGAAATGGCAGGCGGCCTGTCAGACCGTACCACCCGTCTGGCCGCCGCCTTCACCCGCCACGGCCTGCCGGTGACGGCGAGCCCGGAGATCAAGCGCGAGAAGTGGAAGAAGCTGCTCGGCAACGTCGCCCTCGGCGCCATTTCGGCGGTGACGGACATGCGCAGCTTCGAGATCATGCAGGTGCCGGAACTGCAAACCACCGTCTTCCGCCTCGTCGATGAGGCCGCCCAGGTCGCCGCCGCCGATGGCGTGGTGCTGGATACCGAGGGCGCCCGCTCCGTGCTGATGAAGCTGGTCGATACCACCGGCGGCGGCACCGGCAACGCCAAGTCCTCCATGCGCGAGGACATCATCCGCCGCCGCCGCACCGAGATCGACACCATCCACGGCGCGGTCGCCGCCCTCGGGCGGAAATACGGCATCGCCACCCCGACGCTCGATGCCATGGTCGCGGTCGTGAAGGGCGTCGAGGCCATGGCGCTGGCGACCGGCCGATGAAAGCCAGCAAATTCATGACCGCCGATCAGGCCGCCGCCCTGATCGGGGACGGCGCCACCGTCGCGCTGATCGGCGGCGGCGGCGGGCTGGTGGAGGCGACCTGCCTGCATGAGGCGATCGAACGCCGCTTCCTCGCCAGCGGCCACCCGCGCGATCTCACGGTGGTGCACTCGCTCGGCATCGGCGATCGCCGGGAGAGGGGCGTGAACCGCTTCGCCCATGAGGGCATGGTCCGCAAGGTGATCGGCGGGCACTGGACCTGGTCGCCCCGCATGCAGGAGCTCGCCCGCACCGACAAGATCGAGGCCTTCGTGCTGCCGGGCGGGGTGGCGATGCAGCTGTTCCGCGAAATCGGCGCCGGCCGCCCGGGCCTGTTCACCCATGTCGGCCTCGGCACTTTCGTCGATCCGCGCATCGAGGGCGGGCGGATGAACACTGCGGCCAAGGGCTCGCTCACCGAGCTGGTCGAGGTCGATGGCCGCGAATACCTCCGCTACAAGCCGTTCCCCGTCGATGTCGCGGTGATCCGCGGCTCCTTCGCCGATCCCGAGGGCAATATCTCGCTCGACCAGGAGCCCGCCAACGTCGACATCTACGCCGCCGCTTTGGCCGCGCATAACTCGGGCGGCAAGGTGATCGTGCAGGTCCGCACCGCGGTGGCCGCCGGCGCCCTGCCGGCCCGCTCGGTGCGGGTGCCCAGCGCCATCGTCGATGCCGTGGTGGTCGATCCCGGCCAGTCCATGGGCTACGACGTGGTGTACGACCCCACCATGTCCGGCGAAATCAAGGGCCCGCCGGCCGATCCGGTGCCGCAACCCTTCACGGTGCGGCAAGCCATCGCCCGCCGCGCGGCCGATGAGCTGCGGCCCGGGGCCGTGCTGAACTACGGGTTCGGCATCCCTGACGGCGTCGCCAAGCTGGTCGCCGAGCGCGGCGAACTCGATCTCTACTACCAGACCATCGAGCACGGCACCTACGGCGGCGAACTGCTCGACGGCCTCCTGTTCGGCTACGCCCGCAACGCCACCGCGATGATCGACGGCCCCTCGCAGTTCGATTTCTACTCCGGCGGCGGGCTCGACATCGCCTTCCTCGGCTTCGGCGAAATCGACCGGCACGGCAACGTCAACGTCTCCAAACTCGGCGGCGTCACCGTCGGGCCCGGCGGCTTCATCGACATCGCGCAGAACGCCAAGAAAGTGGTCTTCTGCGGCAGCTTCGACGCCAAGGGCACCAACCTCGCCTTCGGCCTCGATGGCCTCACCATCCGCCGCCACGGCGAAGTGACCAAACTGGTCGCCGATGTCGAGCAGATCACGTTCTCCGGGTCGGAGGCGCTGAAGCGCGGGCAGGAGGTGGTCTACGTCACGGAACGCGCGGTCTTCCGCCTCACCTCGGGCGGTGTCACCCTCGTCGAGGTCGCCCCCGGCGTTGATGCGGCGGCCGACGTGGTCGCCCGCATGGGCTTCGCGCCGCATATCCCCGAAGCGCCCGCCGCCATGAACCTCCAGCATTTCCAGCCCTGAGGCCCCGCCATGAAACCTACCCGCATCGCCGTCATCGGCGCCGGCCTGATCGGCCGCAAACACATCGCCGTGCTGCGCGCCGGAAGGCCGGACTACACCCTGGCCGGCGTCGCCGACCCCTCGCCCGCCGCGATGAAGGAGGCCGCAGAGCTCGGCTATCCCTGCTACCCCACCATCGCGGCGATGCTTGATGCCGAGAAACCCGATGGCGCCGTCGTCGCGGTGCCCAACCAGGCCCATGTCTCGGCCGGGCTCGAATGCGTCGAACGCGGGGTCGCCGTCCTGGTGGAGAAACCCTTCGCCGACACGCTCGCCGAGGGCAAGCGCCTGGTGGAGACTGCCGAGCGGGCAGGGGTGCCGACCCTCACCGGCCACCACCGCCGCCACAACGGCATCATGCGCCGCGCCGCCGAGGTGATCGCCTCGGGCGGTCTCGGCCGCATCGTCGCGGTGAACGGCTTGTGGCTGAGCCGCAAGCCCGAGGACTATTTCAACGTCTCCTGGCGGCGCGAGCCGGGCGGCGGCCCGGTGCTGATCAACGCCATCCATGATATCGACTGCCTTCGCATGCTGTGCGGCGACGTGGTCAGCGTGCGCGCCGCCACCTCCGGCGCCACGCGCGGTTTCGCGGTGGAGGATACCGCCGCCGCCGTGCTCACCTTCGCCAACGGCGCCGTCGGCACCCTGCTGGTCTCCGACGTCGCTGCCGGCCCCTGGTCCTGGGAATGGGGTTCGCGGGAAAATCCGCTGCGGCCCTTCGAGCCGGAAAACTGCTACATCATCGCCGGCACCCGCGGCTCCCTCGCCGTCCCCTCCCTGCAATTCCG
>CAIYPH010000869.1 GCA_903928045.1 uncultured Rhodospirillales bacterium | reverse complement strand
GGAAGCAGTTCTTTTTGTGAACAAAAAGAACCAAAAAAACTTTTTCTGACTTCGTTGCCGTTGGCTTGGCTACACGGGATGGTGTGAACCGGTACACACCAATCGGATAAAAGTTTTTCGCTTCTTTTTTTCAAAAAAGAAGCGCTTGCCTTCCTTCCTTCCCTCGTCTCCCGGGATTAACAGGACCGCAGCGGTCTGCTATAAACCGTCCAGGAACAGGACGGGGTGCCGCATGGCGACGCATCAAGGGAGCAGCGCGGCCGCGCTGATCGGGCTGATCGGCGTTGCGCGCTGGCAGGAGCGGCTGGCGGAATTGCGGCGCATGGCCGGCGGCAGTGGGCGGGTCAGCCGGGCGTTGACGCAGCGCCATGCCATCGAGGTAGCGCTCGAGCGCCTGCGCCGCGGCCAGACGGCGGGGGTGATCGAAGCGGCGGTGGGGACGCGCGCCGGCGAGGCGGTCGCCCTGATGGCGGCGTTGAAGCGCGATGGGCGCAAGCGGATGACGGCGATGCTCGCCGCCGGGCTGCATGGCGATGGCACGCTGATGGGCCTGTTTCACCTGCTCGAAGTCGCTGCCCGCCACCGTGGCCGCGGCTTTACGGTGGAATTCTCGGGGTTGGCCGAGGGCACGCCGCATGACCTCACGATCACCCGCGGCGGCAGCAGCGCCGAGGTGGCGTGTGATATCGTCTCGGCGGAGGAGGGGCGCGACGTGCATCGCGCCGCCTGGCTGCGCCTGGTCGACGCAGTCGATCCCGATCTGCAGACCTGGCTCGCCCAGCACCCCGGGCGCTATTTGCTGAAACTCACGCTGAACCAGGGGCTGAAGCGCGAGGATGCCAGCCTGCCGGCGATGCATGGCCGCATCCGCAGCCTGCTCTCCTCCCGCCAGCGCAGCGACCAGGACGCCGCGGCGATCCTGCGGCTCGACCCGCTGATGCTCGCCGCCGCCCAGGCCGACGAGGCGGGGTTGATGCCATCGCTGCGGCGGGAATTCGGCCATGAGGCGCATCTCGCCGTCATGACCGGCAGCGGCGGCGTTTGCGTGCTGGCGGCCCGCGCCGGGCGGGAGGACGAGGTGGCCGCGGCGATCAGCCGGCGCATGGCGGCCATTGCCCCCGCGCGGCTGAGCGGCACGCGGCCGGGCATTCTCGCGATGCTGGTGGAGGATACCGACGCGCTGGAATGGCGGCATCTGCGCGATCAGCTGGAAATCGAGGGCGCGGCGCGGCAGTTCCTTACCGAGCCGGTGGCGCGCCACGTGGTGGCGGTGAGCTGCCTGTCGCGGCGCGAGCTGTTCGAGGCCGATCCGCAAAGCGAGGCGGCCGAGCTGCGCTTTCGCAACCCCGGGCACCCCGCCGCGAAATCGGCCGAACTGGCCGCCGCCATCCTCTCGTCGTAGCGCCGGACGATCACGTTTTCGTTGGTGCCACGCGGCCGCCACGATTGAGTGGCATTGTGCGCTGCATCGGACTTGGCGAGGCGCACGGCGATGAGCGACCTGGACTACACCAGCAAACTGGATGAAATCGAGCGGCTGCTGAACGATCCGGCGCATCGGATGGAGCCGGATCGCGTGTGGTCCCTGCTCGCGGAAATCGCGCGGCATCATGCGGCGACGGAGAGTGCGCAGGGCTGATTTCCGGCGGTGACGGGTTGGAAGGAAGCGGTTCTTTTTTGAAAAAAGAACCAAAAAACTTGACTCTATTCTCGTATTCTATGCGTAGGCCTGAATTGCGGCGTTGAGACATGCTCTTGGTGTTGGTTTGAGGCGGATGGTGGCGAGGTGGAACCACTTCAGGTAGCTGTCGAGGTATTTTGCGGCGACTCCGCGATGGCGTCGCAGCATGTCCTTCAGTCGCTCGTGGCGACTGTTTGTTGATTTCCACCGAGACTTGACCCG
>CAIYPH010000868.1 GCA_903928045.1 uncultured Rhodospirillales bacterium | reverse complement strand
TGCGGCCGCGATCAGGCGCCTCATGGCTTGGCCTTCAGCGCCTGGTCGGGCGATATGATGGTGATGGTCTGGTCGGTCACCGGCAGCGGTGCGCCGGGGCGGGCGGAGGCGGCCTGGGCGGAGGCGTTGGCGGCCGCTCCGCTGGCTGCACCGGCCGAGGCGGCCACGCCCTGGCTCGCTTTCAGCGGCACCGAGGAGGCGCCGAGCGCGACCTGTCCGGAGGCCGCGAGCGCGTGCGCGGCGCTGCCGCTGGCAAGGGCGCTGGCCTGGGAGCCCTGCTGCGCGGCAATTCCGGCATTGGCGGCGGGCTGCGCCATCGCCGGGCCGGCAATCGTGACCGTGAGGGCGAGGGCGATGATGAATGCGTGCCGCATGGGCACCTCCTGCAAATGGGTGACGCTACAATAATCGCGCGCATTATATGGGGATTGTCGAGGCTGCGGAAAAGCGCCTCGGCGGTGGATTTCGCCGCGGCCGATCATTCGCTAGTCTCTCCGGAAACGCGCGGGAGGAAGCAGGATGAGCCGGGCGCAGGTGAAGGGTCAGGCGGTGCCGGACGCGCTGCTGGGCGAGTTGACGGAGTCCGGAGCGTTGCTCGGGGACGGGCCGGCGCTGCGGGCGCGGCTGGCCGAAGACGGCTACCTCTTCCTGCGCGGCGTGATCGACCCCGCCGCCGTGCGCGCCGGCCGCGCCGAGGTACTGGCGCGGCTTGAGGCGGTTGGCGAAATCGCGCCAGGCAGCGACGGGCTGTTCACCGGCACCTCACGCCGCCGCGAACTGGCGCCCGATCTCGGCGCCTTCTGGCAATCCGTCAGCGAAGGCCCAGAGTTCCGCGCCGTCTCGCATGGGAAGGCGGTCGCCGGGCTGCTGGAAGCGGTGGCCGATGGCGCGGTGCGCGGGCAGGACTACGTGTTCCTCCGCGTCGGCGTGCCCGGCCGCGCCACCGGGCTGCATTTCGACGCGCCCTTCTTCACCCGCATGCACGACCAGGTCTGGACCGTCTGGCTCCCGCTCGGCGACGTCTCGGTCGAGCAGGGGCCGCTGGTGGTGGTGGAAGGCTCCCATCGCTGGGAGGACGCGATCGGCCAGGTGCGCGGGTTTGACGTGGTGCGCGACACCACCCGCAAAGCCGATTTCGGCGCCGATGCCATCGCCGTCGCGCAGGCCCGCGGCACCCGGCTGCTGACGGCGGATTTCCGCGCCGGGGACCTCATCCTGTTCGGTATGTACACCTTGCACGGCAGCCTCGATCACCACGAAACCTCTGGCCGCGTGCGCGTCTCGTGTGACGTGCGCTGGCAATCCGCCGCCATGCCGCTCGACCCGCGCTATTTCGGCGCCAACCCCGGCGGCACCACCGGCGCCGGCTATGGCGAACTCAACGGCGCCAAACCCCTCGACCAGCCCTGGCATGTCAGGTGATGCTACCCCCGCACATGGGAGACCCGCGATGCTGAACGCCGCCATCGACACACTCTTCGCCCAGTGGACCGGCCCGCAAAGCCCCGGCGCGGTCGTCGGCGTCACCCGCAACGGCGCGCTCATCCATGAGGGCGCCTACGGGATGGCCGATATCGCCCACGGCATCCCGCTCGACCGGCACTCCGTGATCCGCATCGGCTCGCAATCCAAGCAGTTCACCGTGCTGCTCGCTTTGCTGCTGGAGGCTGAGGGCAAGCTTTCGATGGATGACGACGTCCATCGCTACGCCCCCTGGCTGCCGCCCTTCCCGCATAAGGTGACGCTGCATCACCTCGCCACCAACACCGGCGGCCTGCGGGATTTCCTGGAAATCATGATCTGGAACGGCCTGCCGCTCGCGTCCGACTCCAGCCGCACCCTCTCGCGGCGCCTGCTGGCACGCCACGCCGAGGTGAACTACGTGCCCGGCAGCCAGATGCTCTACTCCAACACCGGCTTCTTCCTGCTCTCGGAAATCATCGAGGAAGTCTCGGGCCGCAGCTATAACGAGCTGCTCGCCCACTACATCACCGGCCGCCTCGGCATGCCCGACACCGTGCTGCAAGCGCGCGACGCCGAAATCCTGCCGCGGCTGGTCAATATGCACCTCAAGGGCAAGACCGGCTGGGAAACCGTGCGCTGGGGCTTCCCGCTCGGCGGCGAGGGCGGCATGG
The DNA here is from genome assembly GCA_903928045.1 of uncultured Rhodospirillales bacterium. The sequence goes on along the minus strand of CAIYPH010000868.1, from coordinate 2,313 downwards.
TCTCCACCCTCGTCGACATGCTGGCCTGGCAAGCCACGCTGGCGAACCCGCCTGCCGACTGGCAGCCGCTTCTCGCCCGGATGACCGCGCCCCTCCACTACACCAACGGCACCGAGACCATGTACCGCATGGGCCTCATCGTCGATCGCTACCGCGGCGCCCTCGGCATCGGCCATGGCGGCGGCGTGGCGGGCGGCAAGTCGGAATCCATCCGCTTCCCCGAGCACGGGCTGGGCGTGGTGATCCTCGGCAATCTCTCGGAAATGGCGCCCTTCTCGCTGTCCCGCCGCATCGCCGATATCGCGCTCGATGGCGCGCTCACTCCGCACCACCCGCCGGCGGGGGCGGCGGCGATGTGCGCGGCCGCTGGGGTCTATCGGGAAATCGGCAGCGGCGAAGTCTTCATCCTCACCGCGCAAAATGGCGCGCCGATCTTCCGTAGCCTCGGCAGCACCAGCGCCGGCGCCACCGTGATGGACGAGATCGCCCCCGGCACCTTCATGCCGGAGCGGCCGACCGCGCATCTCGAACTCACACCGGCCGCCGATGGCACGCTCTCCGCGGTGTTCTGCGGCGCGCCGACCCGCTACCGCAAGGTGGTGCCGCCGAATACCCCGCCGCGGAACCTCGATGGGCGCTACGCCAACCCCACCCTCGGGCTCGATGCGACCATCGAGACGGCGGGCGGCGTCACCAGCCTATTGGTGCGCTCCGATGTCGGCGCCATGCGCAGCGATCTCGAATGGATCGACGATGATCTGCTGGCGGTACATCCGGCCGGCCAGATGGGGCTGGAGGCGACCTTCATCGCGACGCTGCGCCTGGTGGACGGCGCGCTGGAGCTCACCACCGACCGCACCAAGGGCCTGCGGTTCAACAGCATTCCGCCGGGCTGAGGGGCTCAGCCCGGCGGATCATGTGGCGCGGCGGGGGAAGCGCGGGGTCAGCCCGGCTTCTTGTCCGCCGGCGGGGTGACCGGGAGCGGGATGAAGCGCGGCGAGTCGCCGGACTGCACGAGCATCAGCACCGATTTGCGGCTGGCCTTGCGCGCTTTTTCCACCCGGTCGCTGATATCCGCGGGGGTGGCGACGGCCTCCTGGGCGACCTCGACGATCACGTCGCCCGGCTTGATGCCGCGCTCGGCGGCGGGGGAGCCGCTGTCGACATCGGTGACCACGACGCCCTTCTGGTCCGGCCCGATCGAGAACTTCGCGCGGTTCTCGGGGGTGAGTTCGGCCAGCATCAGGCCGAGGCCGGACAGCTCCACCGGCTTGCCGGCCGGGGGCGCCTTGTCGCCGGCGGCGGCCAGCTTCTGGTCATCCGGCAGCTCGCCGACCTTGACGGAGAGCGTAATCTCCTTGCCGTCGCGCCAGACGGTGATCGGCACATCCTTGCCGATATCGGTTTGCGCGACGATGCGCGGCAGGTTGCGCATTTCCTTCACAGCCTGGCCGTTGAACTTCAGGATGATGTCGCCGCTCTTGATCTTGGCCTTGTCGGCCGGCCCGTCATCGTTGACGCCGGCGACCATCGCGCCGGTGGGCTCCTTCAGGCCGACGCTTTCGGCGATGTCGGGCGAGACCTGCTGGATGCGCACGCCGAGCCAGCCGCGCCGGGCCTTGCCGAAGTCCCGGAGCTGGGCGACCACGTTTTTCGCCATGTTGGAGGGGATCGAGAAGCCGATGCCGACCGAGCCGCCGGTGGGCGAGTAGATGGCGGTGTTGATGCCGATCACCTCGCCATCCATGTTGAACAGCGGGCCGCCGGAATTGCCCTTGTTGATGGCGGCGTCGGTCTGGATGAAGTTGTCGTAGGGCCCCTGCTCGATATTGCGGCCGCGGGCGGAGACGATGCCGGCGGTGACGGAGCCGCCGAGGCCGAACGGGTTACCGATGGCGATCACCCAGTCACCCACGCGGGCCTTGTCGGAGTCACCGAACTGCACCGCTGTCAGCGGCTTGTCGCTCTCGACCTTCAGCACCGCGATGTCCGTCCGCTCGTCACGGCCGATCAGGGTCGCCTTGAGGCTGGTGTTGTCCTGCAGGATGACGTTGATTTCGTCGGCCCCATCGATGACGTGGTTGTTGGTGATGACGATGCCGGAGGCATCCACCACGAAGCCCGAGCCGAGGCTCTGCGCGCGGCGCGGCGCCTGGTTGCGGTTGGGCGCGCCATTGGGGCGCTGGCGCTCCATGAAATCCTTGAAGAACTGCTCGAAGGGCGAGCCCGGCGGGAATTGCGGCATTTCCGGCCCACGACTATCCCCGCGCGCCTGGATGGTCTGGCTCGAGGAGATGTTGACCACGCCGGGCA
>CAIYPH010000867.1 GCA_903928045.1 uncultured Rhodospirillales bacterium | reverse complement strand
TCACTGCCACCCCATGGGTCTTGGCGGCGCCGATCGCCCATTCGACGGCCTGGCGGGCGATCACCTGGCCGTAGCCGGCGTGGGCGTCCCACACCGAGATGGTGCCGGTATCGGAGACGATCTCGGGCTGCTGGTTGGGCTTCAGCGTGCCGGCCTCGAAATCCCGGACATAGGCGACGAGCATGCCGACGCCGTGGCTGTCATGCCCGCGGAGATTGGCCTCCACCAGATGATCGGCAACGATGCCGATCTCGGTGGCACTGCTGCCCCCCGCGGCCACCAGCCGGCCGGCGAAGTCGCGCAGCGTGTCGTGATTGATGATCATGTTTCCTCCTGGAATCGGCGAACGACGTTTTCGAGAAGCTGCGACACCGGGCCGGTAAAGTCACCCCTCTCGGGGTGCCACAGGCTGCCGCAGAAGGTGATGGAGCCGACGGCGAACACCGCGCCGCCGGATGGCGTGTCGAAATAGACGATTTCGCCGCGCATCAGCTGGTCCGGCGGCTCGCCGGTGACAGTGGCGAGGTGGGAGAGCAACTCCTCCGGCACGGTGACGAAGGAGGCGGGCGGGTTCTCCGAACGGGCCAGGATCACCGCGTCGGGCGGGGTACCGAGGGCGAAATCGGCGCGATCCAGCTCGAAGCCGGCCGCGCCGCCGCCCGAGAGTCCGTAATCACCCATGATATCGCCCTCGATGCCCCGGAACATCCAGGCGAAGCGCGCCTCATGGCTGGCGGGGAGGCGGCGGTAATGGGTGCCCTCGAACTTGCCCTGGCCGGAGAAGCCGACGCCGGCGAGCATCTGCGGCGCGCGGCGGTTGCGCCGCCACAGCCCGCCATAGCCGCCATCGAGCTGATGGTAATATTCGCCGGCCTCGGCATCCCAGGCGCGGATGCCGCCCTCGCCGCGTCGCAGCTCGATGATGTGCGGGAGTTCCTTCACCCGGGCGATGCGCCAGTAGAACCCGTTGCCGCCGAGATAGGCGAGGCGGCCGCCATGGTCGACGAAGTGCTGGATGGCGTTGAGCGTGCCCGGCGTGTGGTATTCGGGATGGGAGCCGGTCAGCAGCGCGCGATAGGGGGCGAGGAGGGCAGGGCCCTCATCATCGAGGTCCTCATCGGTGATGATATCGAAGTCGATCCCCTTTGCTTCAAGCCAGGCGAGGAGATGGGTGTCGGCCGGGTAGTGCCGCAGGCCGGAGCCGGGCGGCTGGTTGCCGAGGTCACGCCCGCTCACCGGTTCGTTGAAGGTGAGGAAGCCGGGCCGCATGGTCAGGATCGGGCGGGCGCGGGAGGAGATCGAAATGCCGGAGCCGTCGGGGTGGCGGTTATAGGTGGAGCGGCCGTAGGTGGGGAACTGGTCCGGGTTGTAGGGTGCCGCACCCCAGGCGGCAGCGCGGGCGAGGTAGGCGGCATCGGCGTTGTCGCGCGCGTGGTTGGCGTAGGCCTGGTAGGTGAAGGTGGAGGCGAGGAAGGCGACCGCCTTATGCGGGCCGGCCTTGGGCGGCAGCACGTAGAAGGGCAGAAAATCTTCGCCACCGTCGCAGGTCAGGCGGAAGGCGTAGGCGCCGGACGGCAGGCCCGCCGGCACCGTCCAGCCGAAGCTCTCGGCCCAGCCGCAATCCTCGATGTCATCGGCGTGGAAGGTGATGGCGCCGTACTCGTCCGGCGCGTGGCGCCAGCTCATCTCGCGACCGCTCCAGTTATGGCCAACCATGCCGCGCGCGGGGAGGTTCACCAGCCGGGCGTGGCGGCCGTGCGGCCCGCGATCGGTGGCGATCTGGGTGCCGATGCCGTCGCTGAAATCCCAGGCGGCGACGATCGGGGCATCGCACCCCATGCCGGCGCGCACCTCCGGCGCCTCGATCTTGCCGTTGAAATGGCGGGACGGCGCGGCCGCGCCCTCGGCGGCGAACAGCATTGTGCCACCGGAGGGCAGGGTGAGGCCGGGGCAGGCGGCTTCGGTGGTGACAGCTTGGTAGTCCTTCAGTGCGGCCTGGGTCAGCACCACCTTTCCAGTCGTGGGATCGGCGGCAAGGGTGAGGCGATACCAGCGCCAGGTCGCGAGTTTCACGCCGCTCTCGATCCGCGCCGAACCGCCCGGCCAGTCCAGCCGCGCCACCGCCATACCGTCCTCGACGGCCAGCGCGATGCTGGCGCCGTTGCCCTCCTCCGCCAGAACCGTGCCGGCCTTGCGCGGCTTGGCCATGTGGATGAGCGCCGACCAGGTGCCGGCCCCCGCGCGAGCGGGCATGGCGGCGATGCCGTAGGAGCCGAGCGCGATGTGCTGGCGGGTGCCGGTGAAATTCATGTCCAGCAGGTCCGCCCGGTCATCGAGCCGCATGCCCGGCCCGGCCGGATTGGGATCGGCGCAGACCACCCGGACCAGCCGCACCCGGCATTCCCCGCCGTCGCGCAGGCTCACCTTGGCGGAGAACCGCTCACCCGGCCGGTGCGAGAACCGGTCGAGATAGCCGGTGACCGG
>CAIYPH010000866.1 GCA_903928045.1 uncultured Rhodospirillales bacterium | reverse complement strand
CGGCGGTCCGAGGCGAAGTCGATCAGCGTCGTATCCGTCTCATGCCCCACCGCCGAGATCAGCGGGATGGTGCAATTCGCGGCAGCGCGCACCACTGCCTCGTCATTGAAGGCCATCAGATCTTCCAGGCTGCCTCCGCCGCGCGCGACAATCAGCACATCCGGGCGCGGAATCGGCCCGCCCGGCCGCATGGCCGAGAATCCCTCGATGGCAGCAGCAATCTTGCGCGCCGAATCCTGCCCTTGCACCGGCACCGGCCACAGAATGATCCGCCGAGGAAACCGCCGCGCGATAGTGGTGCGGATATCCTGGATCACCGCACCCTGAGGCGAACTCACCACCCCCACCACTTCAGGCAGCAGCGGGAAGGCCCGCTTGCGGGCGGGATCAAACAGCCCCTCCTCGGCGAGCTTCAGCCGCAGCGCCTCGATCCGCGCCAGCAGCGCGCCGGCGCCGGCATATTCGATGCGATCGACGATGAGCTGGTAGTTCGACCGCTCCGGATAGGAGGAAATCTTGCCGGACGCGATGATCTCGACGCCATTCTCCGGGTCCAGCTTCAGCTTGGAGACGGCGGACCGCCAGATCACCGCCTGGATCTTCGCCCCCTCATCCTTCAGCCCGAAATAGATATGGCCCGACGAATACCGCTTCAGCTCGGTGATCTCGCCACGCACCCGGACGCGACCGAACGTGCCCTCCAGCGTGCGCTTCACCGCCCCGGAGATTTCCGAGACCGAGTATTCCGGAACGTTTGATGCCGTGGGCGAGGCAGGTGGAGAGTCGAGGGTTTCGTCCATGGCCGCAGCCTATGCTACAGGGCCGGTCTCTTGGAAGGCGGAGTGATGCGATGCGGGTTCTGGTGGTCGGTTCGGGCGGGCGCGAGCATGCGTTGTGCTGGGCGCTCGCGGGCTCTCCGCTGCTCACCAAGCTCTGGTGCGCCCCCGGCAATGCCGGCACCGCCGAGGCCGCCGAGAATATCCCCATCGGTGTGACCGATGTGGCCGAGCTGGTCCGCTTCGCCCGCGACAACCAGGTGGACCTCATCGTCCCCGGCCCGGAAGCGCCGCTGGTGGCCGGCCTCGCCGATGCCTGTGCCACCGCCGGCCTGCGCTGCATCGGCCCGAGTGCGGCGGCCGCCCAGCTCGAAGGCAGCAAGAGCTTCACCAAGGATATCGCGGATGCCGCTGGCATCCCCACCGCCGCCTGGGAGAAGTTCGAGGATGCGGATGCGGCCCTCGACTTCGTCCGCCGCCGTGGCGCGCCCATCGTGATCAAGGCGGACGGCCTGGCCGCCGGCAAGGGCGTCGTCGTCGCCATGACGCTGGACGAGGCGGAGGACGCCATCACCGACCAGATGCGTCGCCGTACGCTCGGCGATGCCGGCTCCACCGTGGTGATCGAGGAATGCCTGTTCGGCGAGGAGATGTCCCTCTTCGCCCTTTGCGACGGCACCACTGCCCTGCCGATCGGCCTGGCGCGCGATCATAAGCGCGTCGGCGATGGCGATACCGGGCCGAATACCGGCGGCATGGGCGCCGTCTCGGTGAAACT
>CAIYPH010000865.1 GCA_903928045.1 uncultured Rhodospirillales bacterium | reverse complement strand
GAAATGCTGAGCCACCGCAACACCATCGTCGGCCTCTCCGACGGCGGCGCCCATGTCGGCTTCATCTCCGACGGCTCCTTCCCCACCTTCCTGCTCACCTACTGGGGCCGCGACCGCGCCACCGGCCGCTTCCCGCTCGCCGAACTCATCCGCCGCCAAACCTCCGACACCGCCCAGGCCGTCGGCCTGCACGACCGCGGCATCATCGCGCCGGGCATGAAGGCCGACCTCAACGTCATCGACTACGACCGCCTCGCCCTCGAACGCCCGGTCATGAAGTTCGATCTGCCGGCCGGCGGCCGCCGCCTCCTGCAACCCGCCACCGGCTATACGGCGACCATCAAGGCCGGGCAGGTCACTTATCGGGATGGCGTGGCGACCGGGGCGCTGCCGGGCAAGCTGGTGCGAGGGCCTCAGGCGGTGGCGGCCTGAGGAGAAAGCAAGCGGTCGCTTTTTGAAAAAAGCTCCGCAAAAACGTTTATCTGTTTGACCTCCTGGTAGGTCGACAGCAGAATGATTGCGGGTGCACCTCCGATGCGGCTTGAGCATTTGAGCCCGAGCGATCCTGCGGCTGATGGCTTGCCGCGGTGGGAGGTCGCCAATCATAACAGGTGAGCATCTTTGATCGCCCGCGTCCTGATCAACAGGCTCGCGCCAGTTCACGCAACCGCACAGGTTCAGACTGACGTGCCCCGCAACAAGGACGCTGCCCCATGAGTCGCTTGATCACCGGAACGATGACCTCCCTCGTGACGCTGAACGGAACGGCCGACAACCCGGCGAGCATCGATACGAAAGCCGTGCTGCTGGCGGGATTGGAGGCGAGTGCCCTCGACTCGCCCTGGGACGTCACCAATCGCGGCCGAATCACCGGGGCGGCGCGGGCTGTCGCCATCGGCCACAACCCGGTTCCGCTGAACGCCGGCGTAGGCGTCGTTTTCGACAGTTCCGGCTCGCTGTCGAATTCTGGCTCGATCAGTGGCGGCACCGGCAATAGCGGCTCGATTAGCGGCGGCCTGGGCGTGGAGTTTCACCGCGCCGGCGTTTTGTTGAATGATGGGGCGATCAGCGGCGGCAACGGGATGTATGGCCAAAGAGGCCGAACCAGCTACTTCTTTAGCCCCTCCTTCAATGGTGGGAACGGAACCGACGGGGCGATCGGTGTACAAATCAAGACCGGAACCGTCATCAACCACGGCATGATCTCCGGTGGCAATGGCGGGAGCGGAGGTTACGGGGGGGGACTGTCGTTCGGCAGGGGCTTCGACGGCGGCAATGGGGGCAATGGCGCGATGGCCCTGTCGATCGACAGTGGCGTGGTGACCAACTACGGCACCATCCGCGGCGGCGGGGGTGGTGCTGCCGGGTCCGGACATCGGGGGTTTCATTTCGAGCCGAGTGGCAGGAATGGCCGCGCAGGGGTGGGCGCTATTGCGGTCGAAATGGGCAACGGGACCCTCAGCAACAGCGGATTGATCGTCGGCGGCGGGGCGGCCTATGTCGTCACGATAACGCAGGGCAGCGTGACGAATAGCGGCACGATTACCGGCGGCGGGACAGCGATCTCGCTGCGGCAGGGCAGGCTATCGAACGGCGGCGCGATCAGCGGGGACACGACCGGGGTTTCGATGTCGCAGGGCAGGCTGGCGAATACCGGCAGCATCACAGGCGGGACAAACGGGGTCTCGGTGACATCGGGCAGCCTGTCGAACAGTGGCACGATCGCCGGCGGCGCGGCCGGAATTTTGCTCGGCACCGGGCAGGCGGTGAACTCCGGTTCCATCAGGGGCCGTAACGGTGGCGCTGGCGCCGACGGAAATTCTGGCGGCTACTTCTATGTCTACATCCAAGGCCCAGTTCGCTACACGGTCGATGCGTCCGATGGCGCAGCCGGTAGCGCCGGCGGATCCGCGGCCATCATTGGCCGCGGCGGGATGACGAATTCCGGCGTCCTCACCGCGGGTAACGGCGGCAAGGGCGGCAATGGTGGCGCGGGCGGGTATGGGGGGAGTCCCAGCGACGGCAGATCCGCCGGCAATGGTGGCCGTGGCGGCAACGGGGTTTCCATGGCCTCGGGCACGGTCAACAATAGCGGCGTGATGACTGCCGGCAATGGCGGCGCCGGCGGATATGGGGGGCCCGGCCGCTACTCCTTCACCAGTGACGGAAATGGCGGCCAGGGCGGGGCCGGCGGCGACGGCGTCAGCCTCAATCAGGGCAAGATCATCAACAGCGGCACCATCACCGGCGGCAAGGGCAGCACTGGCGGACGCTCCGGTGGAAGCGCCTATCCGCACAGCTCCCGTAACCCGGGCACCGCCGGCGCCAATGGCGCCGACGGCGTCGGCGTGCGTCTCGGCAGCGGTGTATTGTCCAATTCCGGCACCATCGCCGGCCCCGGCGGCGGGCTGGTCCTCTCCGGCAAAGGCTCGGTCAGCAATCGCGGCGTCATCACCGGTGGGCAAGCCGCCGCGGGCGTGCGGTTCGATGGCGGCATCTCCGTGCTCGACAACGCCGGCACCATCACCGGCGGCGCCGCCGCCATCGCCGTCAACGGCAGGTCCCACGTCGTCATAACCGAGGAGACCACCGGCCACTTCCTCGGTGGCAATATCCTGGTCAGCGCCACCGGGGGATGTCCCGATCTCTGTTGAAATTGGCCGATCGAGCGCTGCTGGTTTGGACGTTATGCTGCGGCGCTCTGCCGTGCAAGAACTGGTTTGATGGTGTGCCTGGCGCCATGAGCGGCCAGTGCGACCTTGAGGATCGG
>CAIYPH010000864.1 GCA_903928045.1 uncultured Rhodospirillales bacterium | reverse complement strand
GCCCGGCAGAATGGGGCTAGATTCAACTTTGACGGGCATGCGCTTCCGGGATCTGATGGGATCGGCTTCAACAACCAAATCCTACATTATATCAGCGGCTTGTCCCATGCCCGTCAGCCACTCGTGAATTATCCGGGCTAGTACGCCAGCGTTCACGACGAGCCAGGTCGGTGGGGTGGGTACCTTAGGGTTGTCTCCCGTCGTGCTTTTGACCAACGCTCCAGCGGGGTCTGTCTTCCTAGACAGCACCGCGGCCCGCAGCATCACGATCAACAATTTCTCGTCGGCGGTGACGTCTTTTGGTTTTTATCTTCAGAATGTGGCCGCTTCGACCCAAAATTCTAGCGTGACGATCACGATGACTGACTCCGCTGGCAACGTTGCTCAAGTCCAGGTCGCGACCACTGCCAGCGGTGGCGTGGTCAGCTCGACGGTGACCCCGTTTGGCGGAAGCGCCTCCGCGATCACTCCCAATGTGACCACCGGCGGCGCCGGAACCGGCGCCTTCGACGGCACCACCGGAACTGCTGTCAACCAGGACGCTCAGTTCGTCGGCTTCACCACTGGCAACAGCAACTCGATCAGCTCGATTATCGTTTCGAACACGGCTGGCACGAAGTGGGAATTCGGCGACTTCTACGAAGGTGTGGTTCCGGAGCCGGCTTCGATGGCCATCCTCGGTGCCGGCCTCGCTGGTCTTGGCGCGCTGCGCCGCCGCAAGAAGGCCTGATCGATCACTTTCGGGGAACGAGTCGGGATAGTTTACAGGGCGGTCCGCAGCGCGGGCCGCCCTTTGTGTATCCTGGTCTTGCCAGCGCGGCGTCACCCGGGCAGAGATACGCGACTCATATTGGGCAAGTTCCAGAGCGTATGGCCGACCTGACACGTATCTACGACGTCCTCGTGATTGGCGGGGGCAACGCCGCCCTGTGTGCTGCGGTGACGGCGCGGGAGGCTGGCGCGAGCGTGCTGCTGCTTGAATCGGCGCCCAAGGCATTCCGCGGCGGCAATTCGCGGCATACGCGCAATTTCCGCGGTATGCACCAGGCGCCCACCAAGGTGCTGACCGGCTCCTATCTCGAGGACGAGTACTGGGATGATCTCCGGCGCGTGACCGGCGGCATCACCGATGAGCCGCTTGCGCGCATGACCATCCGCGTCTCCGCCGAGATGACGCCGTGGATGGAGGCCTGTGGCGTGCGCTTCCAGCCCGCGCTCTCCGGCACGCTCAGCCTCTCGCGCACCAATGCCTTCTTCCTCGGCGGCGGCAAGGCGCTCCTCAACGCCTATTACGCCACTGCCGAGCGTATGGGCGTCGATATTCTCTATGATGCCGAGGTGACCAACCTCGACGTTGATGATGGGTTCGTCCGTTCGGCCGCGTTCAATCATCGCGGCTTCCCCGCCAGCGTCACCGCCCGCTGCGTGGTGGCGGCGGCCGGCGGATTCCAGGCCAATCTCGACTGGATGCGCCAGTACTGGGGCGACGCGGTGGATAATTTCGTGATTCGCGGCACGCCATATGCGAAGGGCCGCGTGCTCAAGACCCTGCTGGATCAGGGCGTTGCCCCGATCGGCGATCCCACCCAGTTCCACGCCGTGGCGCTCGATGCCCGCAGCCCGCAATTCGATGGCGGGATCTCGACGCGGCTCGACAGCGTGCCATTCTCGGTGGTGCTGAACCGTGATGGCGTGCGTTTCTACGACGAAGGCGAGGATGTGTGGCCGAAGCGCTACGCCATCTGGGGGCGCCTGATCGCCCAGCAGCCCGGCCAGATCGGCTATTCGATCTGTGACGCCAAGGCCTATTCCCTGTTCATGCCCTCGGTCTATCCCGCCATCAAGGCCGATAGTCTGGCGGAGCTCGCGCACAAGCTCGGCCTCGATGCCGGCACGGTGGAGCGGACGGTGGCCGAGTACAATGCGGCGGTGCAGCCGGGCCGCTTCGACAGTACCGGGCTCGACGAATGCCGCACCGAGGGGCTCACGCCGCCCAAGACCCATTGGGCGCGCCGCATCGAGGAGGCGCCGTTCTATGGCTATCCGCTGCGCCCCGGCATCACCTTCACCTATCTCGGTGTGAAGGTGAACGAGAGTGCCCGCGTGCTGATGGCCGATGGCCGGCCCTCCGCCAATCTCTTTGCCTCCGGGGAAATCATGGCCGGCAATATTCTCGGCCGTGGCTATCTGGCGGGCTTCGGCATGACCATTGGCACCGTATTCGGCCGCATCGCCGGGCGGGAAGCCGCGCGCGCGGCGAGGAACTGAGGCATGGCCGATATGCCCCTGCCGAGCGAGGCGATGGCGGATGCCCGCCACAACATGGAAATTTGCAACGCCTGCCGCTATTGCGAGGGGTTCTGCGCGGTTTTTCCGGCGATGCAGCTGAAGCGCGAATTCAGCGACGGCGATCTCAACTACCTCGCCAATCTCTGCCACGGCTGCCAGGGCTGCTTCTATGCCTGCCAGTACGCGCCGCCGCACCCCTGGGGCATCAACGTGCCGCAGGCCTTCGCGGCGCTGCGGGTGGAAAGCTATGCCGAGCACGCATGGCCGCGGCCGATGGGGTCTCTGTTCGAACGCAACGGCACCGTCGTCTCAGTGTTGAGCGCGCTGGCCGTGGCCCTGGTGCTGCTGCTGGCCGGAGCCCTGCAATCGCCTGACGTGATGCTGCGTGCCCATTCCGGGCCGGGCGCGTTCTTTGCGGTGATCTCCTACCAAGCGATGGTGTGGACCGCCTCGGCGGTGGGCTTGTTCGCGTTGCTGGCGATGGTGATGTCGGTTCGGTCATTCTGGCGCGCCTCCGGTGGGGGGGCTCCTTCGGTCGGCGCCCTGGCTCATGCGCTGCATGACGCGATGACCCTGCGCAATCTCGGCGGCGGTGGTGACGGCTGCAACTATCCGGGGGAAGGGTTCTCGCATCTTCGGCGCTGGCTGCACCATGCCATGGCCTATGGCTTCCTCCTCTGTTTCGCGGCCACCTCTGTCGCGACCGTCTATCACCACCTGCTTGGCCGCGTGGCACCTTATGACTTGCTGAGCGCGCCTGTTCTCCTTGGATCGGTCGGCGGGCTGCTGATGCTGATTGGGACCACCGGCCTGCTGTGGTTGAAAATTCTCGCCGATCCGGCTCCGGCGGCGCGCGCCGTGCTGGGTGGCGAATATGCATTGCTGTTGCTGCTCGTGTCGGTCGCAAAAACCGGGCTTTTGTTGCTCGTCTTCCGTGCCACGCCGGCGATGGGCTGGCTGCTGGCGGTGCATCTCGGTTTCGTGTTCGCGTTGTTTCTGGTGCTGCCGTACAGCAAATTCGTCCATGGGGTGTTTCGCACGG
>CAIYPH010000863.1 GCA_903928045.1 uncultured Rhodospirillales bacterium | reverse complement strand
CGGACGGTTGGAAGCGGTACACGCCAATCGGATAAAAGTTTTTTGCTCCTTTTTTTTCAAAAAAGGAGCGCTTCCTTCACGCACGTAACCTCAACCAAGATAGCGGGCCGTCAGATGTGCGGTGAAATCCGCGGGATCGAGCCGCTTGCCGGTGGCGGCGAGCAGCAGGTCATTGAAGCCGAGGCGGCTGCCCTGGCCGTGCACCTTGGCACGCAGCCAGCCGAGCAAGGGCGCGAGGTCGCCCTCGGCGAGCGCGAGATCGATGCAGGGCACCGTGCGGCGGGCGGCGGCCATGAGTTGGGCCGCCGCCATGGCGCCGAGGGTGTAGCTGGGGAAGTAGCCCACCGCGCCGTCGTACCAATGGATGTCCTGCAGGCAACCTTTCGCGTCGTCTGGCGGGGTGACGCCGAGCAGGGCGTGCATGCCGTCATTCCACGCGCCGGGGAGGTCGGCGACGGCGAGATCACCGGCGACCAGGGCCTGTTCGAGGCGGAAGCGCAGGATAACATGGGCGGGATAGGTCATCTCGTCTGCATCGACGCGGATGAAGCCGCGTTGAACCCGGCGCAGCAGGCCGGCGAGATTGTCCTCGGCATAGGCCGGGTCGGCGCCGAAGGTCTCGGCGAGCTGGCCGGCCATGAATCCCAGATAAGGGTTGGAGCGGCACGCCTGCATTTCGATAATCAGCGACTGACTCTCATGCGCCGCCATCCCTGCGGCCTCGCCAACGGGCTGGCGGGCATAGGCGGCGGGCAGGCCGCGCTCGTAGAGGGCATGGCCGGTCTCGTGCATCACCCCCATCAGGCTTTGCGAGAAATCCGCCTCGTCGTAGCGGGTGGTAATGCGCACGTCGGTCGGCGTGCCGCCGCAAAACGGATGGGCGGAGCGGTCGAGCCGGGAATGCTCGGCCTCCAGCCCTGCGCGGGCGGACATGCGGCGGCACAGCGCCTCCTGCTTGTCGGCCGGAAATGGGCCCTCCGGGCGGCGTGGCGCCGGGCGGGCGTGCTGGATCGCCTCGGCGCGCGGCAGGGCATCCTTCAGGAAGGTCTCATAGGCGGTGAAGACCGGAGCGACGTCTGCGGCGCCGATGCCGCGCTGGTAGCCATCCATCAGCGAATCGTAGGGTGAAAGACCGAGGGCCGGGGCGAGGGCGGCGGCCTGTTCGCGCACGAGGCGCAACACCTCGGCGAGATGATCGCGCACCATGGCGAAATCGGCTTTTGCGCGGGCCTCACGCCACACCTTCTCGCAGGCCGAATTGGCCCGCGCGGCGGCCTCGACGAGGTCCGCGGGGATGGCGTTGGCGCGGGTATGGGCGTGGCGCATGAGGCGGAGATTGGCCTGATGCCAGTCATCCAGCCCGGCCGTCTCCGCTTCTGCGGCGGCGAGGTCGTCAGCCACCACTGGGGCGGTGAGCTGCTCATGGGCGAGCCCGGCGAGGACGGCGAGTTGGTCGCCACGGGCCGCGCCGCCGCCGGCAGGCATCATCGCAGCGGCATCCCAGCCGAGCATGCCGGCGGCCTCGTTGATGGTGGCCATGCGGGTGAAGCGGGCGGAGAGGCGGGCATAGGGATGGTTCATGCGCGGAGCACCTTGCGGGCAAAAACGAGGAAGACGCCGATCAGGCCGAGGGCAAGCCCATACCAGGTGGCGGCGTAGGAGAGATGGTTGTCGCTGGGGCGCGGCAATGTGCGGGCGGGTTCTGGCTGACCGTCCTGCGGCATCCCGAGGGCGACGATGAAGAATGGGGCGACGGTTGGCAGGCCCAGGCCGGTCCCGACCGTCACCGGATCAAGTGTGTAGAAGCGGCGCCCAGGGATGTCGTCCGCCGCGGAGAACATACCGGCGTGGTCGCCGGGGCGGATGTAGCCTTCGACAATTGCCTCACGCGGCGCGCGATCGGCCGGCAGGGCGGGCACCCAGCCGAGCAGCACCAGGACCGGCGGCACCCCGGCGCGCTCCAGCGGCACCAGCAACTGCGCGCCCATCACCGGCCCGGAGCGGCGATCGCGGCCCTCCGCGCCGTAGAGGGCCGCGAGGTCAAAGCGCAGGCGGCCGGTGGCGCGCACCTTTAGGAAGGGGGGTGGTGCCTCGGGCAATTCGACTCCGGGCAGCGACTCGGCGTCCGCGATGGCATCGAGCATCGCGTGTTTCCATTGCATCCGCTCGATTTGCCAGGTTCCGAGACCGACCAGGATAGCGAGTGCCGCCAACGTGCAGAGTCCGGGCAGCAATAGCCGGCGCATGCGATCAGAGACCCATCTCACGGCTGCGATGGGCAAACTGGAGCGCCACTAGAGCGGCCTTCATTGGCCGCATCAACAGGATCGCGAGCGGGAAAGTCACCAGCGGCCAGACCAAGATGTGGACCCAGAGGGGCGGCTCGAAGCGGACCTCGACCCAGAAGGCCAAGCCGACGACAATCGCGCCGAGGAGGAAGATAACGAGGCTGGCCGGGCCATCGCCACTATCATGTTCGCGCAGGTCGAGGCCACAGACATCGCAGCGCGCGCGGATGGTCAGCAGGCCGG
>CAIYPH010000862.1 GCA_903928045.1 uncultured Rhodospirillales bacterium | reverse complement strand
GGCCTGCAGCATGCGGCGCTCCGGGGCGAACCAGAAGCCGTTATAGATCAGCTCCGCATAGCGGGGCATGATGCTGTCCTTGAGGTGGGCGGCCTCGCGGTCGAGCGTGATCGATTCGATGCCGCGGTGGGCGGCGTAGAGGATAGTGCCGCCCGGGGTTTCGTAGACGCCGCGAGATTTCATGCCGACGAATCGGTTTTCGACGAGGTCGAGGCGGCCGATGCCATTGGCTTTGCCGAGTTCGTTGAGGCGGGTGAGCAGGGCTGCGGGGGAGAGTTTCACGCCGTCGATATGGGTGGGGTCACCGTGCTCGAAATCGATCGAGATGATGGTGGCCTTGTCCGGCGCATCCTCGGGGGAGATGGTGCGCTGGTAGACCATCTCGTCGGCCTCGATGGCGGGGTCTTCGAGGATTTTGCCCTCGGAGGAGGAGTGCAGCAGGTTGGCGTCCACCGAGAAGGGCGCCTCGCCGCGCTTGTCCTTCGCAATCGGGATCTGGTGGGTCTCGGCGAACTCGATCAGCTTGGTGCGGGACGTCAGGTCCCACTCGCGCCAGGGGGCGATGATTTTGATGTCGGGCTTGAGCGAGGCGTAGCTCAGCTCGAAGCGCACCTGGTCATTGCCCTTGCCGGTGGCGCCATGGGCGACCGCGTCGGCGCCGACCATTTCGGCGATCTCGATCTGGCGCTGGGCGATCAGCGGGCGGGCGATGGAGGTGCCGAGGAGATACTGGCCCTCATAAAGAGCGTTGGCGCGGAACATCGGGAAGACGAAGTCCTTCACGAAGGTCTCGCGGACGTCGTCGATGAAGATCTCCTTCACCCCGGCCATTTCGGCCTTGCGGCGCGCGGGCTCGAGCTCCTCGCCCTGGCCGAGATCGGCGGTGAAGGTCACCACCTCGCATTTATAGACGGTCTGCAGCCAGCGCAGGATGACGCTGGTGTCGAGCCCCCCGGAATAGGCGAGTACGACTTTCTTGACATCTTTGACGCGCATGGCGCTCCGCTCCTTAGGCCGTCACGAAGGGGGGGAGGTAGCGCCGGGCGGGGCGGAGCGCAAGGTGGTGGAGGAAGCAAGGGAGGAAGCGGTTCTTTTTGTGAACAAAAAGAACCAAAAAGCCTTTCGTCACTTCGTTGCCGTTGGCGTGCCCCCGCGGGATGCTTGGGCGCGGTGGGCGGCAAAGTGCGTAGAGTTTTTTGCTTCTTTTTTTCAAAAAAGAAGCGCTTGCTTCCTTTCGCCTACCCGAGCGCCGCGAACACCGCCGCCCCCAGACTGGCGCTGCGCGGGTTGCCGACGAGGCTGCTGCCCATGCGGTTCATCACGTAGCCGATCGACAGGCCATGGGCGAGGTTGGCGCAGCCATAGGCGCCGCCCCAGCCGGAGTGGCCGAAGGTTTCGGGGTCCGGGCCCCAGTTGGGCAGGGTGTTGTAGGCGACGCCGCCGGCCCAGCGGCGGGGGCCGAGGAGCATGTCGTTGCCGGTGAAGCGGATTTCGCGGAGCTTGTCGATGCCGGCGGGGGAGATGATCTGGGTGCCGTCGAGGCTGCCGCCGTTGGCGATGGCGGCGTAGACGCGGGCGAGGCCGTGGGCGGAGGATTGGCCGTTGGCGGCGGGGATGTGGGCGGCGCGCCAGGCGCGGGTGTTGGGGGAGGTGGGCTGCGGCTGCGGGTTTTTGGTGGCGCGGCCGGGGATCTCAGGCGGGCTGGCGGCTCCGATGGTGGCGTTGGAGGGGGGGACGATTTCGGCGGCCCGCCAGTCCTGCGCTTGGGGGAGGCCGATGTGGAAATCGGCGCCGAGCGGGCCGGTGAGGGCGGTGCGGATGAAATCGCCCGGGAGTTGGCCGGTGGCGCGGCGGATGAGTTCGCCGAGCAGGAAGCCGTGGGTGAGGGCGTGGTAGGAGGCGCCGGTGCCGGGCGTCCAGAACGGGGTCTGGGCGGCGAGGCGGGCGGTGGCGAGGGGCCAGTCGTAGAGGTCTTCGAGGGCGGTGGGCTCGGCGAACCCGTTGAGGCCGGCCTGGTGGGAGACGAGTTGGCCGACGGTGATGGCGCCCTTGCCGCCGGCGGCGAATTCGGGCCAGTGCTTGGCCACCGTGTCGTCGTAGGAGAGGCGGCCCTGGTCGATCAGCATGGCGAGCGCGATGGAGGTGATGCCCTTGCTGGCCGACCACACGTTGATCAGCGTGTCGCGCGCCCACGGCTTGCTCTCCGCGGCATCGGCATGACCGCCCCAGAGATCGACCACGCAGCTTCCGCGGACGTAGACGGCGAGGGCGGCGCCGATTTCGCGGTCGTCACCCTCCCGGGCGAAGTTGGCGGCGAAGGCGTCGCGCACGCTTTCGAATCCGGGGGCAACGGTGCCGGCGATGTTGGCCATGGTCAGGGTCCTTTACTGTGGATCAGGCGCGGCGGGCGTTCCAGAACAGCCCGTAATCGCATTCGACGATGTTGGTGATGTCCTTGCGATAGGCGGTCTTGGGCCGCCAGAAGCCGAGCGGGATGGTGGCGACCTCATCGATCGCGGTGCGCTGGGCGGCGTCGAAGGCGGCTTGCCGGGCTTCGGGCGTGGTGGCCGACATCCAGGCATCCGCGTGTTTCTCGGCCTCGGGGCTGACATACCAGCCGGCCCAGCCGCCCTCGGCCGGGCCGCGCGTGTAGTAGTTGACGGCGGGGTTGGCGAGCGAGAGGGCGGCAGCTGACGTGTGGAACATGCTCCAGCCGCCCTTGTCCGGCGTGGCCTTGGAGTTGCGGCGCTGCAGCATGGTGCCGAAATCCATGTTCAGCAGCTCGACGTTGAAGCCGATCTTGCGCAGCAGGTCAGCCGAGATTTCGCCCTGGCTCGAGATGAAGCTGTAGTCGGTGGGATTGATGATCACCACCTTCTCGCCGTTATAGCCGGCGGCCTTGAGGTCAGCGCGCAGCTTGTCGAGGTTCTTGGGGCCTTTCATCAGCGGCGTGGCGTAGTCAGTGACGCCGGGTAGCCCGCAGAGGAACAGGCCGAAGCACTCCGAGAACCCTTTTTCGTCATCGCCATGGATGGCCCGCATGTAGTCGGACTGGGTGACCGCGCTCAGCACCACCCGGCGGATGGCGACGTTGTTGAACGGCGGATGGAGGAAGTTGAAGCGCGCGACCGAGCCGAGCCCGTAGGGGCTGGAGTTGCGGACGGTGATGTTGGGGTTCTTGGCGAGCTGGGGGGCGAGGTCGAGCAGGGCGTTCTCGTACCAGTCCACCTCGCCGTTCATCAGCGCGGCCGCTGCGGTGGCCTGGTCGGGGATGACCGACCATTCGATGCGCTCGAAGTAGGCGCGCTTGCCGCCGGAGGTCCATTCCGGGGCCTCGTCGCGCGGCACATAGGCCTCGTTGCGCTGGTAGGCGACGCGGCTGCCGGGGACGTAGTCGGCCTGGACGAATTTGAAGGGGCCGGAGCCCGTCATCTCCGTCACCTGCTTGAACGGGTCGGTCACCGCGAGGCGCTCGGGCATGATGAACAGCGGGATGGGCGCGGGATGGGCCAGCGCGTCGATCACCACGCCCATGGGGCGCTTGAGGTGGATGACGAAGCTGCGGTCGTCCGGCGCTTCCATGCGGTCGGTGAAGCCCATCAGTGCGATGCCGAAGCTGTCGCGCGCGCCCCAGCGCTTGATGGAGGCGATGCAGTCCCGCCCGCGGACGGGTTCGCCGTCATGGAATTTCAGGCCGGGGCGCAGACGGAACGTCCAGCTGCGCAGATCGTCGGAGACGGTGTGGCCCTCGACCATTTGCGGCTTCGGTTGGTTTTTGGCGTCCACGCCGTAGAGGCAGTCGAACACCGCGAAGCCGTGGTCGATCGAGACGCCGGCGGTGCTGATCGTCGGGTCGATGAAGGAGAGGTTGGCCGAGGGGATGAAGCGCAGCGTTTTGGCGCGCATGTCCTGGGCGATCGCCGGCGCCGCGAGGGCCGCGGCGGAGGTGGCAAGCAGGGCACGGCGGCGCAATCCGGTGGTCATGGCGCAATCCTCCTGGCCGACGGTGCGGCCTTGGGGCGCATCATGGGCGGGGATGCCGGGCCTGACAAGCAAGCCTGTGTGACGTTTCAGGCCGGGGCGCTGCGCAGAATCCGCCGCAGCGCGACGCAGAAGATCACGATCGTCGCGGCATCGAGCAGGAAGGCCATGCGGTAGCCGGCATGGGCGATCGCGAAGCCGATCACCAGCGCGCCGATGCTTTGGCCGAGGAACAGCACGAAGGCGAAGGCGGAAACGGCGGTGGCGCGGGCGTGTGGCAGCAGTTCGGTGGCGCGGGCC
>CAIYPH010000861.1 GCA_903928045.1 uncultured Rhodospirillales bacterium | reverse complement strand
GATGATGATGAGCGGACGGCCGGACTGCACGATGCTCTCGAGCAGCGGCAGCATCGGCTGGAGGCCCGACAGCTTCTTCTCGTGGATCAGGATGTAGGGCTGATCCATCTCGGTGATCATCTTCTCCGAATTCTTGATGAAATACGGAGAGACGTAGCCGCGATCGAACTGCATGCCCTCGACGACGTCGAGTTCGGTCTGGATGCCCTTGGCTTCCTCAACCGTGATGACGCCCTCGTTGCCAACCTTCTGCATGGCTTCGGAGATCATCTTGCCGATCTCGGTCTCGCCATTGGCGGAGATCGAGCCGACCTGGGCCGTCTCGGCCTGGGTGGTGATCTTCTTCGAGCGCTTCTTGAGCTCCTCGACGACCGCGACCACGGCCTTGTCGACGCCGCGCTTGAGGTCCATCGGGTTCATCCCGGCGGCAACGCCCTTGGCGCCTTCGCGGACGATCGCCTGGGCCAGAACGGTGGCCGTCGTGGTGCCGTCACCGGCGATGTCGTTGGTCTTCGAGGCCACTTCGCGCACCATCTGGGCGCCCATGTTCTCGAACTTGTCGGCGAGCTCGATCTCCTTGGCGACGGTCACGCCGTCCTTGGTGATGCGCGGGGCGCCGAAGCTCTTGTCGATGACGACGTTGCGGCCCTTGGGGCCGAGGGTCACCTTCACCGCGTCGGCGAGGATGTCGACGCCGCGGAGCATGCGGGCGCGGGCATCACCGCCAAAACGAACGTCTTTTGCAGCCATGTGAGTATTTCCTTAACAGGTATCGGATCGGTCGAGAGGCAGGAAGCAGAGAGCCGTGGCGGCTCTTACTTCTTCTTCGCGGGCGTGCTCTCGATGATGCCCATGATGTCGGACTCCTTCATGATCAGCAGCTCTTCGCCGTCGATCTTGACTTCGGTGCCCGACCACTTGCCGAACAGAACGCGGTCACCCGCCTTCACGTCGAGGGCCACAACGGCACCGGTCTCGTTGCGCGCGCCAGCGCCAGCGGCGATGACTTCGCCTTCCATCGGCTTCTCGGCGGCGGTGTCGGGGATGATGATGCCACCAGCGGTCTTTTCCTCGGCCTTCAGCCGACGGACCACGACCCGGTCATGCAGGGGACGGAACTTCATACGGATCGCTCCATGAACAATGATGCGGCACGGCCCTCAAGAGGCACCGGCCACGTTTAGGGGTTGTTAGCACTCCCCCTGGGGGAGTGCTAGGACATCTAGGTGCTGCGGTGGCGCGAGTCAAGCAGTGCTTGGCACTCTTTCGTGCAGAGTGCCAAATTGCGGAAAACAGCCGTTTTCTGATGCGCTGGCCTCAGCCAGGCAACTTCATCCAGCTGGGCACCACAGGCCGCAGCCGCGCCGCGCCGCAATCCAGCGCCTCGGCACCGATCGCCTCGAGCCGCAATGTCGCGAGGCCCGCGCCATCGCGCGACGAGCGAAAAGTGCCGACTTCGGCGCCCGCCAGCATCACCGGGGTGCCCGCATCCGGCGCCGCGCCCTCGATCGCCACACTGACCAGCCGCCGCTTGATGAGCCCGCGATATGTGGTCCGCGCCGTCAGCTCCTGGCCCATGTAGCAGCCCTTGGACCAGGAGACGCCGTGCAACTCGTCGAATCCGGCCTCCAGCAGCACCGATTTCTCGGCCTCCAGGTCCGCCGAACCGTCCGGCAGGCCGAGGCCGAGACGGTGCCGGTCCCAGTCCTCCGCCGAGGCATTCGTCGCCATGGCCGGCGCGAGAATCCGCCAGCCCGCCGCTTCTACCCGCGGATCAGGGGCGGCAATTGCGCCCGCCGGCAGGTCCGGCGCGCCGCCCCAGGCGGCAAACACCGCGAACTCGGCCGAGGCGTCACGCAGCACCGCCTTCGCGCGCAGCCGGAACCGCCCGAGCCGCTGCACGATCATCGCCACCTGCGCCGCCTCGGCATCGAGCAGGAGGCGCACGCCGTCCGACAGGATGAAGAAATCCGCCAACCACTTGCCCTGCGGCGTCAGCAGCGCCGCCCAGACCGCGCGGCCGGGGGAGGCCTGTGCCACATCGTTGGACACCAGGCCTTGCAGGAAGGACACACGGTCCTCCCCGCTGATCTCGATCACGCCGCGCGCCGGCAGATGGGCCACTTCAACCATTTCAGGCACATGGTCGTGCTTCCGCCATACCGCAAGGCATCGACTCCGGGAGACAGGCGCCGCGCGGCGATGCTACACACACGAAATGCAGACCCTGTTCCCCCTGAGCGACTGATGTGCGGCATCGCCGGCCTCATCCAGGCCCCCAGCGCGCCGCCGCCGAGCCTGTCGGTCATCGCGGCGCTGACCCGTGCCATCGCCCATCGCGGCCCCGACGGTTCCGGCCACACCGCGCATGGCAACGTGGTGTTGATCCATAACCGGCTTTCGATCATCGACCTGGTGACCGGCGACCAGCCGCTCTACGCCGGCTCGGCAGCGATTGTCGCCAATGGCGAGATCTATAATTACCGCGAACTGCGCCAGGAGCTGCCCGGCACCGTCTTCTCATCGAACTCGGATTGCGAGCCGCCGCTGCATCTGTGGCTGCGCGACGGGGCGGATTATGCGCGCCACCTGCGCGGCATGTACGGCATCGCCATCCTCCAGCGCGCCGACGGTACCGTCACCCTCACGCGGGACCCTTTCGGCATCAAGCCGCTCTACATCGCCGAGACCGCCGATGGCGTCGCCTTCGCCTCCGAGGCGCAGGCGCTGCTCAATGCCGGCATCGTGCCGCGTGCCGTCCGCGCCCAGGCGCGCGACGAGTTGTTCCAGATCCAGTTCACAACGGGCACCGAGACCATCTTCCCGGGCATCAGCCGGGTGCTGCCGGGTGAGACCATCGTCTGCCGCGATGGCCGCGTTCTTGAGCGACGCCGCCTTGCCGCTATCCCCGACGGACCGCCGGAGACCATCTCCGAAGAAGCGGCACTGGCCCGGCTCGACCGCGCGTTGACCGAAAGTGTCGATCTTCACCAGCGCAGCGACGTGCCCTACGGCATGTTCCTCTCCGGCGGCATCGACAGCGCGACGATCCTCACCTTGATGGCCCGCCTCAACGACACGCCGGTGCTCGCCTTCACCGCCGGCTTCGCCCATCCCGGCGCCGCCGATGAGCGTGCCCAGGCGGCGCTGGTGGCGAAATCCCTTGGCGCGCGCCACGAGACCATCGAGGTGACCGAGGCGATGGTGTGGCAGCATTTGCCCGAGATCATCGCCTGCCTCGATGACCCCGTGGCCGACTACGCGATCATCCCCACCTGGTTCCTCGCCCGCCGCGCGGTACAGGATGTGAAGGTGGTGCTCTCCGGCGAGGGTGGCGACGAGATTTTTGGCGGCTATGGCCGCTACCGCTCGGCCATGCGGCCCTGGTGGCTCGGCGGCAAGCGCATGCGGGCACGCGGCAATTTCGATCGCGTCGACGTGCTGCGCCAGCGCCCCACCGCGTGGCGCGCCGGCATGGCGGCCGCCGAGGCCGCCGCCGACCGCCCCGGCCGCTCCCGCCTCATGCAGGCGCAGGAGGTCGATATGGCGGACTGGCTGCCCAATGACCTGCTCATCAAGATCGATCGCGGGCTGATGGCCCATGCCGTCGAGGGCCGCACCCCCTTCCTCGATAAGGGCGTCGCCGCCGCCGCGTTCTCGCTGCCCGATGCGCTTAAGATCAACAAGGGCATGGGCAAGTGGCTGCTGCGCACCTGGCTGGCCAAGAACTGCCCGGCAGCCCAGCCCTTCGCGCCCAAGCAGGGCTTCACCGTGCCGATCGGCCAATGGATCGGCAACCAGGGCGACCGCCTCGGCCGCCTCGTCGCTGCCCAGCCCGGCATCGCCGAGATCGCCCACCCCGAGAAGGTGCGCGCCCTGTTCCGCCAATCCAACGCCCGCCGCCACGGCTTCGCGGCGTGGACGCTGCTGTTCTACGCCCTGTGGCACCGCGCCCATATTCTCGGCCTGCCGCCAACGGGGGACGTGTTCGAGGCGTTGAGCGTTTCCGCGGGCTTCCTCCCCCTCAAAGCCGATGCGTCGTCCCCGTGATGCGCAGGCGGTCGATTTTCTCCCAATCCCATTCAATTCCCAACCCCGGCGCGTCGGACGGTACCGCGCGACCCTCGTGCATGCTCATCGGCGCCGAGGTAAGGTCGTCAAGTTGCGGGATGTATTCCACCCAGCGCCCGTTCGGCACCGCGGCAGTCAACGCCACGTGCAGTTCCATCAGGAAATGCGGGCAGACCGGGATGTTGAACGCCTCTGCCATATGGGCAACCTTCAGCCACGGCGTGATGCCGCCGATCCGCGCGGCGTCGGGCTGTACGATCGAGCAGGCGCCGCGCTGGAGATATTCGCGGAAATGGCTGATCGAGTAGATGCTCTCGCCCACCGCGACCGGGATCGTCGTGGACTCGCAGAGCCTTATATGCCCGCCAAGGTCCTCCGCCGGCATCGGCTCCTCGAACCAGGCGATATCGGCCGCGGTGTAGAGCCGGGCGCGGCGGATCGCCTCGTCCACCGTGAAGGCCTGGTTGGCGTCGGTCATGATCTCGAAGCCGCGGCCGACCTCGTCGCGCACCGCCATTAGCCGGTCGATATCTTCGTGCGGGCGACGGCCGATCTTGATCTTGCAGCCGCCGAACCCGGCCGCGCGCGCACGCTGCGCATCGGCGATGAGCTCCTCCACCTCGAGATGCAGCCAGCCGCCCTCGGTGGTGTACATCGGCACGCTGACCTGCGCCCCACCGGCAGCCTTGTACAGCGGCAGGTTGGCGCGCCGGCAGCGCAGGTCCCACAGCGCGGTATCGACGGCGCAAAGCGCCAGGCTCGTGATGGCGCCAACCGCGGTGGCGTGGGTGCTGAACAGCAGATCCTTCCAGATCTGCTCCACCATCTCGGCGTCCCGCCCGAGCAGCCGCGGGGCCAGGCTGCGGGCCAGCAGCTCGACCACGGAGTGCCCGCCAGTGCCGATCGTGTAGGTATAGCCGGTGCCGATCGCCCCATCGCTGTCGGTGATACGGACCATCGGCGTCTCCTGCGAGACGAAGGACTGGATCGCATCGGTGCGCACCACCCTCGGCTTGAGGTCCACCATCAGGATTTCGACCCGATCGATACGCGCCATGTTGACCTGTCCTGTTATGCTGTCGTCGGCGCCGGCATCACGCCAGCCGGTAGATACGCAGCGCGTTGAGCCCCATGATCCGCGCCCGCGCTTCGGGGCCGGCACCGCGCAGCAAGTCATGGGTCGCTTCCATCCAACGGCCAAGCGGCGCGGATTGGGTGCAAACCGGCCAGTCGCTGCCCCACACCACACGGTCCGCCCCGAAACTGTCGAGCACGTGCATGGCGTAGGGCCGCAGATCGTCGACGGTCCAAGCGGCCGGGTCGGCGTAGGCGACAATGCCTGAAAGCTTGCACGCGACGTTGGGCAAGCTGGCGATGGCGCGCAGATTGGTCCGCCATGGGTCGAACGATTTGCCCTTCACATCGGGCACGCCGCAATGATCGAGGACGAATTGCACCTCCGGACAGGCCCGCGCCAGGGCCAGCGCGGTCGGGATCTGGCGTGGCAGCACGCAGAAATCGAACGTCAGGCCGGTGCCGGCCAGCCGGGCGATATTGGCGGCGAACAGGGCGGATTGGCCAAGCTCGTCCGGTTGAGTGTGCAGAATACGGCGCAGGCCCTTCACGCCGGGGGTGGCGGCCAGCCGTTCAAGCTGGGCGGCGAAACCCGGCAGTTCCGGCCGGCAGCCCGCGATTGTGCCACGAATGCCGCGGCCGAGCCCGGCGGTGAACGCCGCCTCGGCCTCGATATCGCCTTCGGCGACATCTACCTCCATGTGGAGAATGTCAGTAATCCCCGCCGCCCTTGCCTGCGGGAGGTATTCATCGATCCTGAAGTCGCGGTTGAGCAGCGGCACCGCTTCCAGCCACGGGTAGCGCAGCCGGTCCCGGTAGATCAGATGGCAATGGGTATCGACGATCCTCATCGGCGCCTCCTTGCGTCTGTCCGGCGCTACACCTCAAGCTCCAGCATCACCGGCACATGGTCGCTCCCCTGTGGCCAATCCCGTGCCGCGGTATGCACCGTCAGCCCCCGCAGACCCGCCCGCAGGTCGGGCGTCACCCAGATATGGTCAAGCCGGCGGCCGCGATTGGCGACCTTCCAGTCGCGATTGCGGTAGGACCACCATGTGTAGAGCTTCTCGTCGTCGGGCACGAAATGCCGCATGGCGTCGTAGAACCGCGTGTCGCGCCAGGCGGTGAGCCCCTCGGTCTCCGGCGGCGTGTGACTGACCACGTCGAGCAGTTGCTTGTGGCTCCACACGTCGTGCTCGAGCGGGGCGATGTTGAGGTCCCCCACCACGATCGCCCGCGTGAGGTCCTGCCGGCCGCGGAAATAATCGGTGGCCTCGGCGACGAAATCCAGCTTATGGCCGAATTTCGGGTTGGCCTCCCGGTCCGCCACATCCCCGCCGGCGGGAACGTAGAAGTCATGCAGTTCGATCGCCCCGCCCGGCGCGGCAACCCGCACGGCGAGATGCCGGCAATCCCCCTTGCCACACCAATCCGGCGTATCCCCCATCACCTCGAGCGGCAGGCGCGAAAAGATCGCCACCCCGTTGTAACCCTTCATCCCCCGATAGGCGACGTGCTCATAGCCAAGCTCCGCGGTGGCATTCGGCGGAAACAACTCGTCCGGCACCTTGGTTTCCTGCAGGCAGATCACGTCCGGCTTCAACTCCGCCGCCACCTGGCCGAGGAGCTTCAGGCGCAGGCGAAGGGAATTGATGTTCCACGTCGCCACCCGCAGCGTCTGGGCCATCGGCTCAGACAATCCGCGCGGTAACGGTGCCGACACCCTCGACGACCCCCTCAAGCAAATCCCCCTTCACCACCGCGGCCACCCCCTCGGGCGTGCCGGTGAAGATCAGATCGCCGGGCGCCAGCGCCACCAGCCTGGAGAGAAACGCAATCGTCTCCGCAACCGACCAGATCAGCTTCGAGAGATCCGAAACCTGCCGCACCGCGCCATTCACCTTCAACTCGATCTTGCCCCTGGTCGGGTCCGGAAACGCGCTCACCGGCACCATCACCCCGATCGGGGCGGACTGATCAAACCCCTTGCCCATGTCCCACGGCTTGCCCTCCTTCTTCGCCGCGTTCTGCAAATCCCGCCGCGTCATGTCGAGCCCGGCCGCATAGCCCCACACATGCGACAGCGCATCCGCCTCGGCGATATCCTTCCCCCCAGTGCCAATCGCCACCACCAGCTCCATCTCGTGATGCAGGTTCGACGTCATGCTCGGGTACGGCATATCCGCGTCTCCGGTCACCAGCGCATCGGCCGGCTTGCAGAAGAAGAACGGCAGCTCCCGGTCGGGGTCCGAGCCCATCTCCCGCGCATGCTCGGCATAATTGCGCCCGACACAAAACACCCGGCGCACCGGAAACGCCCCGCCACCGGCGACCGGAACGGAGCTCACGGGGGGAGGAGCAATGACGTAGCCGGACATGGGACGTTCCTTCTGGCGCGCGAGGGGCAACGCCGCGTTCATACAGGCGAGCCTCCCGGGCGCGCAACGTGCCGCGGCGCAATTCCCCCTGGCGCAACCAGCCGCGGAAATGCAAAACCACCATGAACCGGCATTTCACCCGCCACGCCGGAGGGGAGCACAGGATGAGCCAGGCCCAGCAGTCGAAATCCCTCTACGTCCAGGTGCTGGTGGCCATCGCCATCGGCATCGTGCTCGGCCATTTCTGGCCCACCATCGCGGTCGAAATGCAGCCCTTCGGCGACGGCTTCGTGAAGCTGGTCAAAATGATGATCGCGCCGATCATCTTCATCACCGTGGTCGTCGGCATCGGCAAGCTGACCGACACCAAGGAGATCGGGCGGATCGGCCTGAAGGCGATCATCTACTTCGAGATCCTCACCACCATCGCCATGCTCATCGGCCTCGTCGTCGGCCACCTCGTCGCCCCCGGCGCCGGGCTGAACATCGATCCCGCGACGCTCGATAAATCCCGCGTCGCCACCTACACCAACGCGCCGCATGTCGGGGTGGCGCAGTTCCTCCTGAACATCATCCCCGACACCATCGTCGGCGCCTTCGCCAAGGGCGATATCCTGCCGGTGCTGTTCTTCTCCCTGCTGTTCGGCATCGGCCTGGCCGGCATGGGCGAGCGCGGCCGCAACGTGGTGCACTTCCTCGACGAAGCCGGCGCCGCGCTGTTCCGGGTGATCGGCATCATCATGAAACTCGCGCCGCTCGGCGCCTTCGGGGCGATGAGCTTCACCATCGGCCGCTACGGCCTCGGCTCCCTGGTGCAGCTCGGCTACCTCATGGCCTGTTTCTACATCACCTGCGCGCTCTTCATCTTCGTCGGCATGAACATCGTCATGCGCATCACCGGCCTGCGGCTATGGCCCGTGCTGAAGTTCATCCGCGAGGAGTTCTTCATCGTGCTCGGCACCTCCTCCTCCGAGGCCGCGCTCCCCTCGCTGATGGGCAAGCTCGAACAACTCGGCTGCAACCGCCCCCTGGTCGGCCTCGTCGTCCCGCTCGGCTACGCCTTCAACCTCGACGGCACCTCCATCTACTTCACCATGGCAATCACCTTCATCGCCCAGGCCCTCAACATCCCACTCTCCTGGGGCGACTACGTGCTCATCCTCGCCGTCCTGCTGCTGACCTCCAAAGGCGCCGCCGCCATCACCGGCGGCGGCTTCATCACGCTGGCCGCCACACTCGCCACCCTGAACGGCAAAGTCCCGGTCACCGGCATCGTGCTGGTCCTGGCAATCGACCGCTTCATGAGCGAAGCCCGCGCCATCACCAACCTGTTCGGCAACACCGTCGCCACCATCTTCGTCGCCTGGTGGGAAGGTCAGCTCGACATGGACAAGGCGCGCAAGGCGCTGTCAGGGGCATAAGGCAATCAAGGAAGCGCTTCTTTTTTGAAAAAAAGAAGCAAAAAACTTTTATTCACTTACTGTGTACCGCTCCCAGCCATCTCGCCTACGTACGCCAACGGCATGGAACGGAACAGAAAGTTTTTTTGGTTCTTTTTGTTCACAAAAAGAACACGCCTCCTTCACCCCAACGCCGCCTCAATCCCCGCCGCGATACGGAACAACCGCGCGTCGCCCATCGTCTCCCCGCTCACCATCAGCCCCACCGGCGCCTCGCCGGGGCGATGGCACGGCAGGCTGATGGAGCAGCGGTCGAGGAAGTTCATCACCGTCGGGTTGCGCAATTGCAGCATATTGGCCCGCGTATAGGCCGCCTCCTCGGCGAGATCGGCGATGCGGGGCGGCAGCAGCGGGCAGGTCGGCGCCAGGATGGCGTCGTAGTCCTGCGTGGCCGCGTTGAAGCGGGCGATGATGTCGGCGCGCTTGCGCAGCAGGTCGACATAATCGGCCGCCAGCATGGTGCGGCCGAGCAGGATGCGCGAGGACACGCGGGGGTCGTAGCCGGCTTCGGCGCGGGCGAGCAGATCGCGGTGCCAGGCGTAGGACTCGGCCGCCGAGAAGCTACCCTTGGCGTTGGCCGGTGCGATTTCGTCGATCTCGGGCAAGCGCGTCGGGATGATCAGCGCCCCGGCGGCGGCGAGGCGGCGCAGCGCGCCATCGAAGGCGCTGGCCACCGCGCCGTCGAGCCCGTCGAGAAAGTAGTTTTGCGGCACCGCGAGGCGCAGGCCCTTGACGTCGGCCGGAACCAGATCGCTCACCGTCTCCCCGGCCAGCACCGCGTCGATCGCAGCACAGCACGCCACCGAATTGCCGAGCGGGCCGATCGAATCGAGGCTGGTGGAGAGCGGCAGCACGCCGGTGATCGGCACCCGCCGCGCGGTCGGCTTATAGCCGACAACGCCGCACATCGCCGCGGGGATGCGGCAGGAGCCGCCGGTATCGGTGCCAAGCCCGGCGATCGCCATGCCATCGGCCACCGCCACCGCGGTGCCGGAGGAGGAGCCGCCGGGAATGCGGCGATTGGCGCGGTCCCACGGGCTGGCGGGGGTGCCGTAATGCGGGTTGATGCCGAGGCCCGAAAAGGCGAACTCGGTCATGTTGGTGCGCCCGACGATGACGAACCCGGCATCGAGCATGCGCTGGATCAGCGGCGCGTTGGCGCGCGCCGGCGGCGCCTCGGCCAGCACCTTCGAGCCCGCCGGCGTCGGCTCGCCCGCGAGGTCGAACAAATCCTTCACCGCGACGGGAATCCCCGCGAAGGGCCCGGGCGCCCGCCCGGCCTGGCGCAGCATGTCCATCGCCGCCGCCTGGGCGCGCGCCTTATCGGCGTGCACCTTGGTAAAGGCGCGGGCGCCCTCGCCAGCGGGATCAGCGATGCGGCCGAGGCACTGCTCGACGAGATCGCGGGACGTGGTTTCGCCAGCCGCGAGCGCGGCGGCAGCCTGATGCAAAGTGGTCATGGCCAAACGGTGCACCGCCCGCCGCGCCGGCGCAAGCAGG
Organism: uncultured Rhodospirillales bacterium; assembly: GCA_903928045.1. The sequence goes on along the minus strand of CAIYPH010000861.1, from coordinate 652 downwards.
GCCGGGGGCGTGGCGGGCGGGACACCATCGGCAGGCAAGAAATTTTACCAAGCATGGCAAATTTACCTTGCATGTCATAAAATTGTTAGTTATTGTCCCTTGTCGAACAACAGGAATGACCGAAACCGCATGCCCCAAGCGCCCACCCCTTCCCCCAACGCCGCGCACGGCCTCGCCGCCATCATTGGCACGATGCTCCGCGCGCTGCTGGCAGCTCTGCTCGGCGCCGCCTCGGCGCGCCGGCGCGCGCTCACGCGCCCGGGGGTCACGGTGGTGGTGCTGCACGCCGCGCTTGCCGCCGACATGCAGGCGGAGCCGGAGGTCGAATGGGTTGCCGTACCCGCCCCCTGGCGCGCCGGGCAACTCCTCCCGCAGGACAATCGCGCCCGCCGCGCGATCACGCCGCTGCGGGCCCTCGGCCCGGGCACGCTCGCCCGCGCCCCACCACCGCTGCACGCACCCTCAGCAGCGCCATAAACCGGCATTCCCTCGGGGCAATGCGCGGGGGCTTTCGCTCGCCCGCGGTCTGGAGGGGAAGCAAGCGCTTCTTTTTTGAAAAAAAGAAGCAAAAAACTTCGCTCTTATTGTGTTGCTTGTTGATACGGTCCCAATCCGGCAGCTGCCATGATCCATAGGTTGGGTGCGGGCGCTT
>CAIYPH010000860.1 GCA_903928045.1 uncultured Rhodospirillales bacterium | reverse complement strand
ATGGCGTTGCTCTCCTTTGAGGATTCGACACCCCGAGCCTAACGGCTCAAGGCGGGCAACGCCGACCAACCTATTTCAACATCGGGCGGGACATCCCCGGGGTGCGCGGATGCGCCGGGCTGGGGACGTAGAAAGCCTCGGCGAGCGCCAGCAAAATGGCGCGCAACGCCGCCGCGATTTTCGCGGGGGCGAAAGGCTCGGAGGCGAGGATGTTGACGGACATATAGGTTGTATAAATTAACTTCTTGCGGCGTGCAAGGAAAAAATATGGGGTTTGGGAAGAAAATTTGCGCGCCGGCGCCGCCCGGCGCGCGTGCCGGCCGGATCAGGCGAACCAGCGGCGGATGGTGCAGGCCTGGATTGCCTCCTCGAGGTCGATGCCGTCCTGGTAGCGGGACTGCCAGCGCTTGAGGGCGGGCAGATAGCGGCGATCGGGGCGGGCGACGATGGCGCCGGCGAGGAAGCCGAGGCGGGTGGGGGCCTCGAGATCGTCGCGCTCGAGTTCTTCGAGGATGGCCTGGCTGGCGCGGGCGTCACCGAGAAACGTGAGGCCGTCGATGGCGCTGAGGCGGACGTAGCCGGCGCGGTCCTTCAGGAGATCGGCCAGGGCCTCGCGGACCTGGCGCAGGTCACTCCCGTGCAGACCGGTGACGACGACGGCGCATTGCAGGGTGTGGGCGACGGTGATGCGCACGGTGTCCGCGGGGTCACGGGCCATGCGGAGGAGGACGGCGAGGCTGGCGGGGGAGTGGTTGTTGACGAAGATTCGGGCGTAGGCCTCGCGGATATCGGGGTCGGCGTGGGTTTCGAGGTGCTGCACCGGGCCGAGCTGGTGCGGCTGATAGGCGCCATTGGCGGTGAGGGTGGCGAAGGCGGAGAGTGCGGCCTGCACCACTTGTTTCTCGGCATCGGCGGCGAGGATGCGGATGGCCTCGATGGCATCGGCCGATGGGGTGCCCCAGAGGGGCGGGCGATCGAGCGCCTTGGCGGCGATCAGGCGCCTTGCGGGGTCGGCGTGCTGGGCCCAGGCGAAAGCGAGGGCGGCGACATCGGGCTCGCGGCGCTGGCGCAGCGCCTGGAGGCCGAGATCGACGGCTTCGGGCTGGTCCTCGCGGGGCTCTTCGAGGCAGAGATCGAACAGGGCGGGGATGTCGGCGGCGGCGATGCGGTCTTGCAGCGCCTTCGCGTCGTCGCTCAGCTTGGGGTCGTATTCCGCGGTGATGAGGTCGTAATAGGTTTTGCGCAGCTCGGCGTCCGGGTGGTTTTCGAGCGTGGCGCGGCGGGCGCGCAGGGCATCGACGTAGGCGGGCTGCTGGGTCCAGATGATGATGGTCATGGCGTGCTGGATCACCCGAGGGTCCGGGTCATCGAACAGGCCGGTGATGATGGCGAAGGTTTCCGGGGTGGGGGTTTCGCTGTCGCGGACATGGCCGGAGAGGGCGCGGGCGACGGCGACGCGCTTGCGGGGATCGGGGTCTCGCGCCCAGAGGCGGGCGATGTCCAGGACGTCCGCCTCCGGGTGATTCTCGCAGGCGTCCCAGCAGCACTGGAAGGCGAAGTTTTGTTGCAGCGGGCCCTCGAATTCGAGGGTGACTTCCATGATCTGGAAAATGCGGTCGATGGTTTCTGCGTTGACCCGGGTCTCGATCTGCTTGTGGGCCTTGCGCAGGGCTTTGTCGGACAGGCTCCAGCCGGGTTTCGCCAGGGAGGTAAGGGCGTCGGCGAGGGCGGCGTCGAAGGATTTCAGCAGGGGGTGCGGCGGGATGGTGGGTACGCGCAGGACGAAGGGGGGCGCGCCGGAGACGTCGACGGGCATGAAGGAGGTGTGGTTGGGGAGCAGGGGGTGGAGTTTCTCGGCCAGGGCGCGGGAGACGAAATACCAGTTGTCGCGGGGGCGGCGGAGGAAGTGGCGGCCGGCGATGAGGCCGCGTTCGAGGGTGATGCGGCCGGGTTTGCCGTCGACCATCATGCGGTAGCCGGTGATGCGGTCGAAGGCATCCTGCAGCATCTCGGTTTGGAAGTAGCGCTCGGGCATCTCGACCTGCTGGCGCTGGCGCATGATGAAGCCGCCGGTGAGGGCGCCATCGGCGAAGCGGAGGGTGTGGGGGAAGAACTGGTGCAGGCCGGGCTCGAGGCTCTCGATGGCGGATTTCCAGGCGGGGGAGACGGCCCAGAAATGGCTGGCGAGCTGGTAGGAGTAGGAGGTGAGCCACTCGTGATGGGCGACCGATTTGGGGCGCCTGGCGCGGAAGGCGGAGACGGGGGGGACGAGGTCTGGCCCGATGTCGGCGTCCTCGACGTCGAAGTATTGCGTGCAGGAGGTATCGGGCGACCAGTCGGGGTCTCGCGCGCGGAAGCGGGCCTCGACGGCGGCGGTGCGGGCTTCGGAGGCTGCGGGGTTGGGGTCGAACTGTTTTTGTTCGCAGAGCTGGTCCCATTCGGGGCGGCCATCGTGCCAGAAGTAGAATTCGGCGGGTTCGAGGGGGGCTTTGGGGACGTGGATCATCGGGGGCTGCCTGGCTGGGGCGGGGTGCGGCAGTTTGGCGGGGGGATTGTTACGATTGGTACAAGGGGGCGATTACGCTTTGAGCAGCGAGGTGGTGCGCGAGTCGTTGCGGGATTGAAAAATGAAGCGAGCGTTGCAGCTTCAGGCATTGGCGGCGTTGCAGGCGGATATCGACCGGGGCTTGACCGACGTGGCGGCGGGGGGAGTTTTTTGGGCAGCAAAGCGTCGTGCCGAGGATGCGCGTCTTGCGGCTTGCCGGGCGTTTGTGTCTCGTTGCGCGGGCGGCGGGTTGAACCCGCCCTACGACGGCGAGACGGATAGAAGTTTTTTGCTTCTTTTTTTCAAAAAAGAAGCGCTTGCCTTCCTTGCTGGAAAACCTTGGCGCCGGGCCAACCGGTGGCTAGTCTCCCTCCATGGCCTCTCCTGCTCCAGTGTCCTCCGCGACCGATCCTGATGTTGCCGCGCTGATTGCCGCGCGGCCGCATTTGTCCATGCATGCGTTTGATGGGTTGGTGTTCGAGGGGGTGCCGCTCAACGCGATCGCCGATGCGTTGGGCACGCCGGTTTGGGTGTATGGCGCGGGGACGATGCGGACGCGGCTGAACGGGCTTCAGGCGGCGTTGGCGGGGTTGGATGCCCAGGTGCATTACGCGGTGAAGGCGAATGACCATCTCGCCGTGCTCAGCGTCTTCGCTCGCGGCGGCGCCGGGGCGGATGTGGTGAGCGGCGGCGAGTTGCTGCGCGCGCGCAAGGCCGGCGTGGCGGCGGATCACATCGTGTTTTCCGGCGTGGGCAAGACGGAGGCCGAGATCAGGCTGGCGCTGGGGGAAGGGATTTTCCAGATCAACGTCGAAAGCGCGGCCGAACTGGCGATGATTTCGCAGATCGCCACCGCCATGGGCCGCACCGCGCAGGTCGCGCTGCGGGTGAACCCCGATGTCGATGCCGGCACCCATGCCAAGATCACCACCGGCAAGGCCGAAAACAAGTTCGGCATCCCCTATGACGACGCGGCGGCGCTCTACGCCCATGCGGCCGCCCTTCCGGGCGTGCAGCCGGTCGGCATCGCGCTGCACATCGGCAGCCAGATCCTCTCCACCGCGCCCTATCGCGCGGCCTTCGCCCGCGCCGCCGAACTGATCCGCACGCTCCGCGCCAATGGCCAGACAGTCAGCCGGATGGATTGCGGGGGCGGGATCGGGATTGGCTATCAGGACGAGCCTGGCGCCTCGCCGGCCGCGTTGGCGGGGGCGATGCGGGCGGCGTTCGGGGGGATGGGACTGCAATTGATGGTGGAGCCGGGGCGCTGGCTGGTGGGGCCGGCGGGGGTGTTGCTGGCCTCGGTGATCCTGACGAAGGGCGACGAGCGGTTCGTGGTGATCGATGCCGCGATGAATGATCTGGTGCGGCCGGCGATGTATGAGGCTTGGCACGGAATTGTGCCGCTGGCGGCGGGGAATGCGGTGGGGGCGACGTCTCTGGTAGATGTGGTGGGGCCGATTTGCGAGTCGAGCGATACGTTCGCGACCGGGCGGGCGCTGCCGCGGCTGTCGGCGGGGGCGCGGGTGGCGATCCTGGATGCGGGGGCGTATGGGGCGGTGATGAGTTCGACCTATAACGCGCGCGGGTTGCCGCCGATTGCGATGGTGGATGGGGATCGCTGGTCGGTGATCCGGCCAAGGCAGGATGTCGAGGCGATGTGGGCCAATGAGACGGTGCCGGATTTCCTGCCGTGACGGATGAGCCGCAGGCGCCGGACGAGACGGATGTCTTGTTCTACGTCCTGCGGCGGAAGCGCGCGCAGGCGCGGCTGGCGATGCTGTATGAGCGTGTGTGGCCGGCGTTGTGGCCGCCGCTGGGGATTGTCGCCGCGTTTCTGGTGATGGCGTTGCTGGAGGTGCCGGCGTTGTTGCCGCCCTGGGCGCGGGTGGCGCTGCTGGCGGGGTTCGCGGTGGCGGCTTGCGTGGCGCTGGGTGTGGGGGTGCGGCGGATCGCGTTGCCGGGGGTGGGCGAGGCGGATCGGCGGCTGGAGCGGGCGACGGGGTTGCGGCATCGGCCGCTGGAGATTTTGCAGGATCGGCCGGCGCTGCCGGGGGCGGAGACGCTGTGGCGGGCGCATGTGGCGCGGGCGCGGGCGCAGATCGTGCGGTTGCGGGTGGGGCTGCCGCGGCCGGGGTTGGCAGCGATTGACCGGCATGCGTTGCGGGCGTTGGCGGTGGTGGGGTTGATCGCGGCGCTCGGGGTGGCGGGGGAGCAGACGCTGGCGCGGCTGGGACGGGCGGTGCATCCGGGGTTCGCGGCGCCGGCGACACCGGCGAGCACGTTGATCCAGGCGTGGATCACGCCGCCGGCGCATACCGGGCTGGCGCCGGTGTTCCTCAAGGCGGAGGGGGGCGCGGCGCGTGTGCCGGAGGGGGCGCATTTGACGGTGAACCTGAGCGGCGGGGATGGGGTGCCGGAGCTGGCGTTGCCGGACGGGGGGGTGGGGTTTGCCACGTTGGGGCCGGCGAGTTTTCAGGCGGATCGGGATCTCAGCGTCGGCGGGCGGGTGTCGGTGCGGCGGGCGGGGCGTGAGGTGGTGGGGTGGGATATCGCGGTAGTGGCGAACCGGGCGCCCGAGGTGGGGTTCCCGGAGCCGCCGGGGGCGGTGCCGAACCAGCGGGTGCCGCAGACGCGGCTGCCCTGGCAGGTGAGCCATCCCTATGGGGTGACGGGGTTGCAGGCGGAACTGCATTTGAAGGATCGGCCGCAGGCGGCGCCGCTTGTGGTGGCGATTCCGCTGCCGGGGGGGAGCCCGAAGGCGGCGAAGGGGGCGCGGCAGCAGGATCTGACGCCGCATCCCTGGGCCGGGTTGCCGGTGATCGGGGTGTTGATCGCGCGGGAGGCGACGGGGCTGGCGGGGCATAGCGCGGCGGTTGAGTTTACCCTGCCGGAGCGGGAGTTTCAGCACCCGATGGCGCGGGCGCTGCTGCTGGTGCGCAAGCAGTTGTCGGTGGATCCCGATAACCGGGCGCGGGCGGTGCGGGAGATCGAGGCGCTGATCGGGATGGATGACGTCTGGAAGGACGATTTGCCGGCGTTCCTCAATCTGCAGGCGATCGCGGCGGTGCTGCTGCGGGACCGGGACGCGGGTGCGGTGGATCAGGCGCAGGAGCGGCTGTGGCAGCTTGCACTGCATTTCGAGGAGGGCGCGGCGGAGCGGACGGCCAAGGCGCTGGAGCAGGCGCGCCAGGCTTTGCATGAGTTGCTGGAGGCGGAGAAGCGCGGCGAGCCAGTCGACAAAGCGGAGCTGGAGCGGCGGATGAAGGAGGTGCAGGAGGCGCTCGACCGGCACCTCCAGGCGCTGGCGGATCAGGCGAAGCGGGACCCGGGTTCGGACAAGTTCGACCCCGATCGGCAGCGGCTGGATGCGCGGGATCTGCAGCGGATGACCGAGGAGATGAAGGACGCCGCCGAGAAGGGTGACATGGACAAGGCGCGCGACAAGCTGGCGGAGATGGAGAAGCTGCTCGACGAGTTGGAGAAGGGCGGCAACCAGGCCGGGCGCAAGGCGGAGCGGCAAAAGCAGCGGGCCGAAAAGCGGCAGCGGGGCGAGCAGCAGATGTCCGCGGTGCAGGACATGGTGCGGCGGGAGGCGGGGCTGCTCGACCATACGCAGGGGCGCGAGGATGCCGATCGCGGCAGTTTCGCGCCCAATCGGCCCGGCTTTCCCCGCCAGAGCCCGCAGGGCTTTGGCCAGACCGAGGCGCAGCGGCGGCAGGCCGCGGAGAAGCGGGCGGCAGAGCGGCTCGGCGATCAACGGGTGCAGCAGGCGCTACGGCGGGCGCTCGGCGAGTTGATGCAGCAGCATGGCGACCTCACCGGGGAGGTGCCGGCCAATCTCGGCGAGGCGGACAGCGCGATGCGCGATGCCGGCCAGGCGATGGCGGAGGGGCGGGACGCGGCGGCGGCGGCGGCGGAGCAGAAGGCGATTGCGGCGTTGCAAAAGGGCGGCCAGGCGATGAGCCAGCAGATGGCGCGCATGTTCGGCCGGTCGGGGCAGGAGGAAGGTGACGAGGGGGATGAGGGCGACGAGGGGGAGGAAGGCCAGGAGGGGCAGAACGGCAACCAGCCCGGTGACGGCAATCAGCCCGGTAATGGGCTGGGGAACCAGCCGGGGGGGCGCAATTTCGGGCCGGGGCAGGGCAATCGGCCATGGGGTGGGCGGCGCGGGATGGATCGGCGGACCGAGGACAAGCGCGATCCGCTTGGGCGCCAGCTCAAGGAGGGCAGCGGCGGGCTCGATGAGAGCGGCCTGACGGCGGTGCCGGAGGAGATGGAGGCCGCTCGGTCCCGGGCGATCCAGGACGAGCTGCGCCGGCGGGGGGCCGATCGGACGCGGCCGGCGCCGGAGTTGGAGTATATCGACCGGTTGTTGAAGCAGTTTTGAGAGGGCGAGAGGAAGGAAGCGCTTCTTTTTGAAAGAAGCAGCAAAAACATTCTATTCGTTTGGCCTTGGAGCTTCCCGGGTGGCTCAGTGCAATCGGATAAGAGTTTTTTGGTTCTTTTTTCCAAAAAAGAACCGCTTCCTTGCTTCTCCCCGTGGGGAGGTAACAGGTGCCTGAAAAAGTCGACGTACTCATCATCGGCGCCGGGGCCTCAGGCGCGGCGGTAGCGTGGAGTCTGGCCGAGACGAAGATGCATATTCTCTGCCTGGAGCAGGGAGATTGGGTGAAGCCGGGCGATTTCCCGACCAATGGGCGGGACTGGGAGGCGCGGCGGTTCGATGATTTTGCCATTTCGCCCAATCGGCGCCGGCGGGTGACCGACTACCCGATTAACGACGATAATTCGGTGATGAAGGTCGCGAATTTCAACGGCGTCGGTGGTGGGACCATCATGTACACCGCGCATTTCCCGCGGATGCATCCGTCGGATTTCCGGGTGAGGTCGCTGGATGGGGTGGCGGATGACTGGCCGCTGAATTACGCCGATCTGGAGCCGTTTTTCACGGAAAATGACCGGATGATGGGAGTCTCGGGCCTTGCCGGCGATCCGTCGTTTCCGCCGCATGGGGCACCATTGCCGCCGCTGCCGCTCGGGCGGACCGGCGGGTATTACGCGCGGGCGATGAACGCGCTGGGGTGGCACTGGTGGCCCTCCTTCGCCGCTGTGGCGAGTGCGGCGCATGGCGGTCGGGCGGGTTGCATCCATCTCGGCAATTGCACGCCGGGCTGCGCCCAGGGGGCCAAGGCCAGCACCGATATCACCTATTGGCCGGAGGCGCTCCGTGCCGGGGTGAAGCTCAAGCCACGCTGCAGGGTGCGGGAGATCACCACGGATGCCCAGGGCATGGCGACCGGGGCGATCTACTATGACGCAACAGGGATGGAGCATTTTCAACCCGCCGAAATGGTGATCCTCGCCTGTAACGGCATCGGCACGCCGCGGCTGCTGCTGAACTCCGCCTCCGCGCGGCATCCTGATGGGCTGGCTAATTCCTCGGGGTTGGTCGGGCGAAACCTCATGCTGCACCCCTGGCCGTTCGTGCGTGGCATCGCGCCCGAACCGATGGACGAGCACGGGCCGATCGTCACCATTTTCTCCAAGCAGTTCTACGAGACCGATCCGGACAGGGATTTCGTGCGCGGCTACATGCTGCAGTTCAGCCGCGCCCTCGGCACCGCGGCCGATGCACTGGTGGGGAGTGAGCTTGGCGTGGTGCCTTGGGGCGAACGCCACCACACAGCCTACCGCGATCTCGCCAGCCGCCGCCTCTCCATCGGCGTCGCCTGCGAGGATCTGCCCGAGGCGCACAACCGGGTCACGCTCGATCCGGTGCTGAAGGACAGCAATGGCATCCCGGCCGCGCGGATCGACTATACCATGAGCGAGAACACGACGCGGATGATGGAGCATGGCATCGCGCGCGCCACGGAGGTGCTGGAAGCGGCCGGCGCCAGCCATATCGGCACGTCCCGCACGGTGCTCAACATGCCTGGCCACCTGCTCGGCACGGCCCGGATGGGCACCGACCCCGGCCGATCCGTGGTCAACGCCTGGGGCCGTAGCCATGACGTGAAGAACCTGTTCATCGTCGATGGCAGCATCTGGGTCACCGGCGGGGGCGTGAACCCGACGTCGACGATCCAGGCCCTCGGCCTTTACGTGGCGGACCAGATCAAGCAGCGATTAGCGAATTTATTCGATTGAGGGAGCGGGCGGCCGGCCACTACGCCGCCACCCGGCGCCCGGCGACGATTTCTTCGGCCATCCGGTCCAGCGGCAGCTCGACCTCCACCGCGCCGGTCTGCATGGCGACCTTCGGCATGCCGTAGATCAGGCAACTCGCCTCGCTTTGACCGTAGGTGCGCGCGCCGGCCTTGCGCATCGCCAGCAAGCCGTCGGCGCCGTCGCGGCCCATCCCGGTCAGGATGATGCCCACCGCATTGCGCCCGGCGGCGGTGGCCACCGAATGGAACAAGACATCGACCGAAGGACGGTGGCCGGAGACCGCGGCGCCGTCATGCAACCGGCAGGCATAATGGGCCCCGGTGCGGACCAGCTCGAGGTGACGTGCCCCGGGGGCGATGTAGACATGGCCGGGCAGCACGCGCCGGCCGTCGGTTGCCTCCAGCACGGTCACCGCGGATTGAGAGTCAAGCCGGCGGGCGAAGGATGAGGTGAAGCCGGCCGGCATGTGCTGGGTGATCAGAATGGCCGGCGCTTCGGCTGGCAGGCGGATGATCACCTGCTGCAAGGCCTCAACCCCGCCGGTTGAGGCGCCGATCGCGACGATGCGGCCAGCGGTTGAAAGCCTGGCATCCACCGCCAGCGGTCGCAGGCTCGCCTGGGCCGTCGCCCGAACCCGCGGACGCGACATCGCCGCGGTCTTCACTTTAGCGATGAGTTCGCTCGCGAGGCCGGCCATCCCGGTGCGGATGTCGATCAGTGGCTTGCCGACGGAATCGACCGCGCCGAGCTCCAGAGCCCGCACCGCGGCATCCGCCCCCTTCTGGGTCAGCGTCGAAACCACCACCACCGGCATTGGCCGCAGCGCCATCAGCTTCTCGAGGAAGCTCAGCCCATCCATCACCGGCATTTCTATATCCAGCGTCAACACATCAGGCGACAGGGCCTTGATCCGCTCGCGCGCCACATGCGGATCCGGCGCGGTTCCGACGACCTCGATGCCCGGGTCGGCCGCCAGAATTTCGCTCAGCAACTGGCGCATCAGTGCGCTGTCATCGACGATCAACACGCGTATTGCCATCGGCTCCTCCGACTTGCGTTTATTGAAACAACTCCACACTGCCGACCTGGCGGATGCGTCTCGCCCGGCTTTCCTCCCGCTGGACTCGCTCATCCAGGCTCGGCAGTTCGACCATGAAGGCTCGGCCGCTGACCGGTAGATAGGCGATCCGACGTGCCCGATCGCCGCGCAGTTGGCACACCAGGGGCGCGAGGCCCTCGGCCTTCAGGTAATCCTCCGCGAACCGGGCGTTGCGCTCCCCGATCTCGCCGGTATCGGCGCCGATACGGGCGCCCCCGAACAGTTTCACCTCGAGCCGGCCGCGCTGGCCGCCATGGCGGAGGATGTCGTTGATGAGGCGTTCCATGGCGAAATTGCCGTAGCGCAGGCTGTCGCCGGCGCAGCCCCAACGCCCATCCGGGCTTTCTGGCAGCATGAAGTGGTTCATGCCTCCGACCGCGGCATAGGGGTCGTGCACGCATGCGGCGACGCAGGAGCCGAGGACGGTCAGCAACAGCGTATCCGCTGCCCTGCTGACCGCGTGGTCTCCCGGCCCGAGCTTGACCACAGCGCGCCCACTGCGCGGGTCGGCGCAGGACTGTCCACTCGGCACGGCGGGGCGGCTCACCTGATGCGCCGATGAATGGTACGGCCGAGATGGCGAAAGCGGTCAGTCACATTATGCAACGTCTCGGAGTGACCGACGAACAAATGGCCGTCGGGTGTCAGCAGCTCGGCGTAGCGGTCGAACAATGCGCGCTGGGTCGGCTTGTCGAAGTAGATGATGACGTTGCGGCAGAAGATGACGTCGAACGGCCCCTTCATCGGCCAGGGCCCGAGCAGGTTGAGCTGCCGGAAGGTGATCATCGCATTCAACTCCGCCCCCATCTCGGCGGTCTCGGCATCGATCCGATGCACGTGGGCACGGCGCAGGTCGATCGGGATGGTGGCCGTGCGATCCATGGCGTAGCGTCCGCTCACGCCGGCGGCCACCATGTCGGTGTCGATATCGGTGGCCAGGATACGGGCGTCCCAGCTCGCCAGGTCCGGCATCGCGCGATGCAGCGTCATCGCCAGCGTGTATGGTTCCTCGCCCGAGGAGCAGCCCGCCGACCAGATCCGCAAGCGACGGCCGGTGCGCGGCAGCTTCGGCAGAATCTCCTCCGCGAGGTAGTCGAAATGGTGGGGCTCGCGGAAGAAGCTCGTCAGGTTGGTGGTGATCGCGTTGATCATCCGCACCCGTTCGGCCGCGCCGTCCGGCCCGTCGAGGGCTTTCAGATACGCGGAGAAATTGTCCAGGTTGAGGGCGCGCAGCCGCCGGCGGAGGCGGCTGTACACGAGTTCGCGCTTGGCCGAGGTCAACACGATGCCAGAGGCCTCGCGCACCATGGCCACGATGGCGCGAAACTCCTCCGCGCTCAGCGTGACGTCGGTGAAAGCGGGCTCCAGGGTGTCAGTCGACATGGCGTGTCTCAGAACTCCTTCCAGTCGTCGTCACTGCCCGCCGGCTTGGCGGTGTCCTTGCGCCGGACGGCGGGATGGGGAGCCGTGCTGGCGGAGCGGGCGGGCGGCGTGGCGCGGGCCGGTTGGGCGGACGCGCGGGTCGGGCGGGCCGGCGGCGCGGCGTCTGCGCCGGCGAGGACGAAGCTGCCGACCATCTGCTGCAGCCCGTCGGTCTGCTCCTCCATCGACTTGGCCGCCGCCGCGGCCTCCTCCACGAGGGCGGCGTTCTGCTGCGTGATCTTGTCCATCTGCGCCACCGCGGTGTTCACCTGGTCGAGCCCGCCGGACTGCTCCTGCGAGGCCGCCGAGATCTCGGCCATGATGTCGGTGACGCGCTTCACCGAGGTGACGATCTCATCCATGGTCTGGCCGGCCGCGGCGACCAGCTTGGAGCCATTGCCGACCTTCTCCACGGAATCGGAGATCAGCGCCTTGATTTCCTTGGCCGCGTTGGCACTGCGCTGGGCGAGGCTGCGCACCTCGGCCGCCACCACCGCGAAGCCGCGTCCCTGATCGCCCGCCCGCGCCGCCTCGACAGCGGCGTTGAGGGCGAGGATGTTGGTCTGGAAGGCGATCTCGTCGATCACGCCGATGATGTCGCTGATCTTCCGGCTGGACTGGGTGATGCCATCCATGGTGCGGACCACCTCGCTGACCACCGTGCCGCCGCGCGTGGCGGTCTCGCTGGCCGAGGCGGCGAGCTTGTTCGCCTGCTGGGCGTTGTCGGCGTTCTGGCGGACGGTGCTGGTCAGTTCCTCCAGGCTGGCCGAGGT
>CAIYPH010000859.1 GCA_903928045.1 uncultured Rhodospirillales bacterium | reverse complement strand
CCCTCGGCCCGCCGGTCGAGCGCCAGCACCGCGCCCGCCTCGCCGGCCAGGATCACGCCCTCGGCCCGCCGGTCGAGCGCCAGCACCGCGCTGCCTCGCCGGTCAGGATCGCGCCCTCGGCCCGCCGGTCGAGCTCCCGCACCGCGTCGCCTCGGCGGCTAGGATCGCGCCCTCGGCCCGCCGGTCGAGCTCCTGCACTGCGCCGCCCTCACCGGTCAGGATCGCGCCCTCGGCCCGCCGGTCGAGCGCCAGCACCGCGCCCGCCTCGCCGGCCAGGATCACGCCCTCGGCCCGCCGGTCGAGCGCCAGCACCGCGCTGCCTCGCCGGTCAGGATCGCGCCCTCGGCCAGCCGGTGGAGCTCCCGCACCGCGTCGGCCTCGCCGGCCAGGATCATGCCCTCGGCCAGCCGGTCGAGCGCCACACCGCCGCGCCAACTGTCTCAATAGGGCAAGCCCTAGTGAGTCGTCTCACGATGCCTCGGATTGTGTCTCATACAAATTATCTTTGACATTTGGGACGTATCGCGCGATAACGTCTAAGACTTCATTGGAACAAGAGGCACCCCATGGCACGCAAAACCGCACCCACCCCGATCCCTGCCGAGACTGGCGCCGTCATCGGCTACGCGCGCACCTCCACCATTGAACAAGAGGCCTGCCTTGCCGCGCAGGAACGGGATTTGCGGGCCGCCGGTTGTGCCCGCGTGTTCTCTGAACAGGTTTCCAGCGTCGGCACCGTCCGCCCGCAACTCGAGGCGGCGCTCGACTACCTCCGGCCGGGTGACGTGCTAGTTGTCACCAAGCCGGACCGGCTGGCCCGCAGCACCTCCGATCTGCTCGGTATCGTCGAAACCCTAAAGGGCCGGGGCGTGGGCCTGCGCATCCTCTCCATGGGCGGCGGCGAGCTCGACACGCGCAGCCCTACCGGGTTGCTCATGGTGACGATGCTCGGCGCCATCGCGGCCTTTGAGCGTGAGCTCATGCTTGAACGCCAGCGCGAGGGCATCCGCCGCGCCGCCGAGGAAGGCAAATACAAGGGCCGGGCTCCCACCGCCCGCGCCAAGGCGAAGCAGGTTGCCGAGCTCGTCGCGGAAGGGGTCGGGCCGAGTGAGATTGCCCGCCGTCTCGGCATCGGTCGGGCCAGCGTCTACCGGATCATTGGCGGCGCTGGCGAAGCCTGAGCGGACCGTAAACCAACATTGGCCGGGTGCATCCCCGGCCGCACCTAGGTAGAGGCGGCAGCCGGCGCGCCCTCGATTCTCGCGATTGCGGCCCGGTATTTCGCGATCCGCTCGAAGTCCCTCGGCTCCGGTGCGGCGATGCGTGACAGGTCGCAGTTGTCGCGCATGTCGGCCAGTTTGACGGATCGGCCGATAGGGTCTGCCGCCGCGCGCCGCACAAAATCATCATAGCCCTCGCCCTCGCGCTTGGTGACGGAATCGAGTGCCGCGATGATCTGGGGTGCGAAACCTTCGGCCCGCAGCCGGTCGGGCGTCCAGCCTGGGCAGTCTTCGCAAACGTCGTGCAAGACGGCGGTAATGCGCTCATCGGTCGAGGATACGGCCAGCATGACGCGCAGGGGATGCAGGATGTAGGGCGCGCCGGCCTTGTCGATCTGGCCGGCATGGGCCTCAACGGCGATGGCAATTGCGCGTTCAAGGGTGCTCATGGTGTGGGTGCGGTTCCTGTTGGGTTGGGACAATTCGCCGGCCGTGACCAGCCTCGGCCATGGCCTGCCATTCACGCGAGGCGCAACCGCCGTTGTGCCGCATTGCCGGGCTCGCCCTCCATCATTGCGCGGATGCGCTCTCCATTCTTGTCCGCTGCCGCTCGCCCCTGGTCGGGCGAAAGGTGGCTGTAACGCTCGGTCGTGCTCGCTTGGCGGTGCCCTAGCAGCCTGCCGACGATGAATAGGCTGTCACCGGCCGCAACCGCCGTGCTGGCGTAGGCGTGGCGAAGGTCGTGCAAGCGAACATCGTGCAGCCCGGCAAGCGCCCGGATGCGCTGCCATGGCTTCTGGATGCCGACGAAATGCCCGCCCACCTTGTCGCCAAACAACACATGCGGGTTGCTGGCGAGGCGGGGCAGGGCGTCCAGCACGTCCAAAGCTCCGGGCGGGAGAAACAGGTTCTTCGCCCCCGTCTTGCTGTCGGGCAGGCGTGCCCGCCCGGCGGCCTTGTCGATCCATAACCATTGCAGGGTCAGCACTTCGGACAGGCGCGCGCCGGTCAATGCAAGCAGCCTGATTGCTGCAATTGCCCGCCAATCCTCTGCCGTGGCGCGGCGGGGCTGGCGCGCGGCAATCCACGTCGCCCGCTTCGCCAAGGGGATTTGATCGTCCTCGGCCTGCTCCCGGCAGGCGCGTCGCCAATCCGCTTTGCTCTCGGTCGTCCATTCATCGGCGGCCCGCGCCAAAGCCTCGCCAAGCCGGGCGAGCTCGTCCGGCGTGAGCAATCGCTCTCGGGCCTTTTCCGGGTATCGCTCGACATGCCGGCAGGGGTTCGAACCGTCAGGCCGCTCTCCTACCTTCTCCGCCCATCCCATCACGGCGGAAAGCAGCGCCAGCCCTCGATTGCCCGATACCGGCTGCGCCCGCATGGAGGCATGAAACTTCGCCACATTGGCCTTGCCGATGTCCCTCAGCTTCATGTCCCCCAAGGCCGGCAGGATGTGGGTTTTCAGCATCCGTGCATTTTCGGCACGGGTGCGGGGCTTCTTGTGAGCCTCCGCGTATTCCTCAAGGTAGCGGGCGGCGAACGCGGCGAGGGTAGGGGCCGCCTTGGCCTCTTCCCTCTCGGTAGCTAGCCCGGATAATTCACGAGTGGCTGACGGGCATGGGACAAGCCGCTGATATAATGTAGGATTTGGTTGTTG
>CAIYPH010000858.1 GCA_903928045.1 uncultured Rhodospirillales bacterium | reverse complement strand
CATAGGACTGGAACACCATGCTGACGTCCCGCTCGGCGGCGGAGAGCGTGGTGACATCCCGCCCGCCGATCTCGATCGTGCCAGAAGATGCGTGCTCAAGCCCCGCGACGAGCCGCAAGGTCGTCGTCTTGCCGCAACCGGACGGGCCGAGCAGGGTCACCAGCGTGCCGGCCGCCACGTCGAACGATATCGCGTCAACCGCGGTGACCCCGCCATAGCGCTTGCTCACATTGCGGAAGGAAACCGCGGCGTCACTCATAGGGCTATCGCCTCCGCAGGGGCGGCAAGTGCGCCGCGCCGTCCAATCCTCTGCCGTCCGATCAACGCCGTCATGCCCAGCAGAACGGCAGCCATCACAACGATCAACACCGCCGAGTAGACCAGCGCCACGCCATATTCGCCGACATCGGCCCGGCCGACGATATAGACCGTCGCCAGATTGTACTCGCCGGAGACCAGGAAAATCACCGCGCTCACCGTCGTGATCGCCCGCACGAAACTATAGACCATCGCCGTCACGATCGCCGGCCGCAGGATCGGCAGGATCACCAGGCGCAACGTGCGGGCGGATCGCGCCCGCAGACTGGCCGACGCCTCGTCGAGGCTCCGGTCGATCTGCGCCAGCGAAGCCAACCCCGCGCGGATACCGACCGGCATGTTCCTGAAGACAAAGGAGATAATGATGATGATCCCGGTTCCCGTCAGCTCGATGGGCGGCACGTTGAAGGCGAGGATATAGCTGATGCCGATCACCGTCCCAGGCACGGCGAAGCTCATCATCGCGATGAACTCGAACGCGCCCTTGCCGCGGAAATTCTGCCGGTCGAGCAGATAGGCGGCGAGCAGCCCGAGCGCGGCGGTGATCGGGGTCGCGATGGCCGCAAGCTCCATCGTGGTGATAAGGCTGCGCCAGCCCGAACCGGACAGGAACCAGCCGCCCACGCCATGATCGACGGAAAACGTGGTGAGAAGATATTGCCAGGTCGGCGTCCAGTCCCGCCCGAACGTGACCACAAAGCCGCCGCCCAGGATGATCGCATAGACCACCACGGTCAGCACAAGCCAGGGGCCGACCACCGAGACGCATATTGCGCTGAGACCGGCGGGAAGCGGCGCGGATAGCCCGGCGTCGCCTTTGCCGGTGATGGTGGTGTAGCTGCGCGACCCGGTCCAGGCGCGCTGCGCCAGGAACGCGGTGAGCGTGAACCCAAGCAGCACCAGCGCCAATACCGCGGCGCGCCCCTGGTCGTGCGCGGCGCCGACCACGGCAAAAAAGATGTCGGTCGCCAGCACGTTGAAATTACCGCCCAGCATCAGCGGATTGGCAAAATCCGCCAGGCTTTCGATGAAGGAGATCAGGAATGCATTGGCCAACCCCGGTCGGATCAAGGGCCAGGTCACCGTCCGGAACACATGCCAGCGACCGGCCCGCAGCGTCTGCGCCGCCTCCTCCAGGCTCGGGCTGACCGCACCGAGCACGCCGGACAGCACCAGGAATGCGATGGGCGTGAAAGCGAGGAGCTGGGCAATGGTGATCCCGGCCATGCCATAGATCCAGCGCGTGCGCGGGATGCCCGCATGTTCGGCGAGGAAATTGGTGACGATCCCGACGCGGCCAAACAACAGGATCAACGCCAGCCCGATGACAAACGGTGGCGTAATCACCGGCAGCAAAGACAACAGCCTGACCACCGGCCTGAGCGGCAATCGGGTCCGCCCCGCGACCAGCGCGACCGCAAGCCCCAACAGCGTTGCGAGGACACCCACCAGCGTCGCCTGCGCCAGTGTATTCCAGGCAACCCCGCATCCCCTCCCACCGCTCAGGCAGTCGAGCCCCCAAATCCCGGGGTTGAACAGCTTCTCCATGAACACGCCCAAAGCGTAGACGCCATCATTATCCTGCATCGCCGAGCGCAGGATGGCGCCCACCGGCCACGCCACGAACAACCCCACAAGACCAAGTATCAGCAGGAGCGCGCCAAGCACGAACACATCACCCCGACACCAGCCCATACGGGCGAGGCCGATCGCCAACAACATGGTACAACTCACGCCGTAGACCACCGCCCCCCAACCCATCGCCGCTTGCGATGGTCCGGGTCCGAAGACCTGCGCGAGCCATGCCATGTCCCAGCCATGCAACCCGATCGCCAAACCCTGTATCAGCGCAAGCACCAGGCCGAGCGCCCCCGCACCAACCAGCGCACGACGCTCCCCGCCGAGCCCAAGGAGCAATGGCACCACAAGCGGCCATAGCCATGGCTCGCCCGCGAAGAGCGCGGGAGCAGCAGCCTGCTTCCAGCCCAGGATTGCCGCAACCGGCGCCTCGAGCCCGTGCCATGGCAATAGCCCGAGCCCGGCCGCGCCGGCCGCCAGCCAAAATCGCTCGAGGCGCATGGGGTCGGCGCGGCTCAGCGCGGCAGGTTCTTGACCTCGTTGGTCCAGCGGCTCAGCAACCGCGTGCGTGTCGCGGACGAGCCAAAGGTCGCGAAGTCATAGGCAATCAGCTTGACCTTGCTGAGATCGGGCGCCTCGGGCGGCACTGGTGTCGCCTTGTTCGACGGGAACTGGAAGCTGCCAAACTCCGCGCCGATCTTCTGCGCCTCCGGCGTCAGCGCCCAGTCATAGAAGCGGCGCGCCTCATCGGGATGCCGTGCCCCTTTGACGATGCTCATCGAGCCGATCTCGTACCCCGTCCCCTCGCAGGGTGACACCACGACAACAGGGAGCTTGCGCTTCGCGACGGTGATCACGTCATGCTGAAACGCAATGCCGATCAGCGTCTCGCCCTTGCCCGCCGACTGGGCCGGCGCGGCGCCGGCCTTGGTGTATTCGTTGATATTGGCATGCAGCTTCTTGAGAAAGGCGAAGGCCGGTTCCTCACCCATGATCTGCACGAAGGTCGCCAGCGCCGTGTAAGCGGTTCCCGACGAATTGGGGTCGGCCATCTGGACCTCGCCCTTGTACTCCGGTTTGACCAGATCGGCCCAGCAGGCGGGGGCGGCCAGCTTGCGCCGCGCCAATTCCTCCTTGTTGTACCCGAAGCCCAGCGCCCCCATGTAGATGCCGACCGTGCGGAACTGGCCACGCTCGGCCTGCTTGACCGCCCACTCGTTCATCTCCGACAGCTTGGGCGACTTGTACTCCTCGGTCAGCCCCTCCTCGGCGGCCTGGAGGTGCGGGTCGCCCGTGCCGCCCCACCAGATATCGCCCCGCGGGTTCGCCTTTTCCGCGCGCAGCCGGGCGTAGATCTCGCCGCTGCTCTGGCGCGTCATGTCGACATGCACGCCCGTCTGCTTCTCGAACGTCGTCGACATCGCGCGGCACCAGGCTTCGTCAACCCCGCAATACATCACCAGCGTTCCTTGCGCCGACGCGCTGGCCATCCCAGCGAGCATGAGCCCGGCAGCGGTCACGAGACAGCGCAGCCCAGCAGAACGTGAGATCATGGTCGTCTCCCCAATATTATGACCGACCTGTTACAGCATTCCCGCCCCTGCCGCATAGCGGGCCAGGTTGGCGCGGCCCATGGTCGCGTATTCCAATGGGTTGGCTTTCTTGGGGTCCTGCTCCGCCTCCACCACCAGCCAGCGGTCATAGCCCGGCAGTTCGGCGAGCACCGCGGCGAAATCCACCATCCCGTCGCCCGGAACGGTGAAGACCCCCTCGATCACCCCATCGAGAAAACTCAACCTTTCCGCCCATACCCGCGCCATGATCGGTGCACGGATGTCCTTGCAATGGACATGGCCAATCCGGGAGCGGTAGGTGCGCGCCAGCACCACGGGATCGACGCCGCCGAATGTCGCGTGTCCGGTATCGAGGAGCAGACGGACTTCGGGGCCCGTCGCTTCCATCAGCCGGTCGATCTCCTCGCCGCTCTGCACCACCGTGCCCATATGGTGGTGGTAGACAAGCTCAAGCCCGGCATCGGCGACTTGCTTGCCAAGCTCGGTCATGCGCGCGCCGAATTGCTTCCATCCCCCGGCCGCCAGCACCGGGCGGTCGGCCAGCGGGACGGATCGATTTCCATGCACCGTGTTGGAACACTCGGCGGCTATCAACACGCCACAGCCCATGGCCTTGAGAAGCTCCAGATGCGGCCGCATCGCGACGCTCTCGGCTTTGGCATCGCGGATCAGCAGCTCGGTCGAGTACCAGCCCGAGACGATGGCGAGGGCGTGCCGCGCCATGATTGGGGCCAGTTCGCTCGCGACCCGGGGAAACTTATGGCCCAGTTCGATGCCGTCATATCCGGCTTGCCGTGTCTCCGCGAGGCAGACCTCCAGCGGCGTCTCGCCCCCGAGGTCCCGCAGGTCATCGTTCGACCAGCCGATCGGGTTGATGCCTAGTTTCACGCTCATGTCTTCAATCTCCCAGCCGTTGCGCAGCCCGTGCCGCCTCGTATCCGGCCCGTGCGGCCAACACTTCTCCGCGGTCCGACACCTCGGGTATCCCGACGTCCCACCAATGGCCCCCGGCCTCGGTGCTCGGCTCCGGATCTGTGGCGATGACGATCACGGTGGTGCGGTCTGCCCCGCGCGCCGCCGTCAACGCCGCCTCGAGCTCCGCGACACCGCTCACCGTCACCCCGATCGCGCCAAGCCCGCGCGCCTGCGCCGCGAAATCGAACACCGGAAGGCTGGCATGGCGCGCATCAGCCAACAGGTTGTTGAACCGCGCGCCCCCGGAGGCAACCTGGAGCCTGTTGATGCAGCCGAACCCGCCATTGTCGAGCAACACCACGGTGAGCCGCAGACCCAGCATGACCGAGGTGGCGATTTCAGAATTCATCATCAGCCAGGAGCCGTCCCCCAGCATGACCACGATGTCCCGCGCGGGATCAGCCAGCTTCGCGCCGAGCGCGCCGGCGATCTCGTAGCCCATGCAGGAAAACCCATATTCCAGGTGATAGCCGCCGGGCCGGCTCGCCTGCCACAATTTGTGCAACTCGCCCGGAAGCCCGCCCGCGGCGGCGACCACCATGGTATCCTCCCGCGCGGCTCGCTGCACGGCGCCGATCACCTGGGCGTCCGACGGCAAGGCGGCATTGCTCGGCGCGGTCGCGCGCGCAACGTCCTTTCGCCAGGCGGCCATCCCCTGATGGGCGGCGGCCGTCCAATCCGCGGGCGCCCGATACGTCCCAAGCTCGTGCGACATTGCAGTGAGACCAACCCGCGCATCGGCCACCAGCGGCTGCGCGAAATGCTTGCCGGCATCGAATGCCTGCACGTTGAGCCCGATGATCCGTCGCGCCGGATTGGCGAACAATGACCAGGAGCCGGTGGCGAAATCCCCCAGCCTGGTGCCGACGGCGAGGATGACATCCGCCTCCGCGGCGGCGCGATTGGCCGCGGTGCTGCCGGAGACCCCGATACTGCCGAGATTCAGCGGATGGTCATGCGCCAGCGCGCTCTTGCCCGCCTGGGTCTCGGCGACCGGTATGCCATGCGCGGCCGCGAAATCCGCAAGCTGGGTTGTCGCATCGGAGTAGTGGACACCACCGCCGGCGATGATGAGCGGGGCCTTGGCATGTCGCAGCAGACACACGGCGTCGGCAACTTCCCGCTCGTCGGGGCGGGCGCGGCGGATATGCCAAAGGCGCGGCGCGAAGAAGCTTTCCGGATAGTCGAACGCTTCGGCCTGGGTGTCCTGGCACAATGCAAGCGTCACCGGGCCGCACTCCGCGGGATCGGTCAGCACCGCCAGCGCCCGCGGCAGCGCCGTCAGCAACTGCTCAGGCCGGGCGATGCGATCGAAATACCGGCTCACCGGGCGGAAACAATCATTGGCCGACATCGTCCCGTCGCCGAACGACTCGACCTGCTGCAATACCGGGTCCGGCCGCCGGCCAGCGAACACGTCGCCGGGCAGGAACAGCACCGGGAGCCTGTTCACATGGGCAACCGCGGCCGCGGTCACCATGTTGGTCGCGCCCGGCCCGATGGAACTGGTGCACGCCATCATCCGTCGCCGGCGCATGGTCTTCGCGTAGCCGATCGCCGCCAGCGCCATGGACTGCTCGTTGTGCCCGCGATAGGTCGGCAGCGCATCGCCCGCGGCGTGCAGCGCCTCGCCGAGTCCGGCGACGTTGCCGTGGCCGAAAATCGCCCAGACTCCCGCGAACAACGGCACGACGGCCCCGTCCACTTCAGTGGACTGCGCCGCAAGGCAGCGTACCAGCGCCTGCGCCATAGTGAGGCGAATTGTCGCCATCTCGGTTCTCCTTCGGTGCCTGCCATTGTCTCGCGCCGGACGACGATACACAAATAGGGCCCAGGAGGAACTGCCATGCTCGATATCGCCCTCATCGGCGCCGGCCGCATCGGCCAGATACACGCCCGCAACGTCGTCGCCCATCCCGGCGCCCGGCTGGTGGGCATCGCCGATACCCAGGCGGAAGCGGCGACCCGCCTTGCCGCCGCGTGCGGCGTGCCGGTGCTCTCGCTCGACGAGGCGTTCACCGCCAGCGCCGTGCTGATCTGCTCGCCGACGCCAACCCACGCCGACTTCATCGAGCGCGCCGCGCGGGCGGGCAAAGCCGTGTTCTGCGAAAAGCCGATCGACCTCTCGGTCGACCGCGTGCGCGCTTGCCTCGCAACCGTCGCGGCCGCCGCCACCCCGCTGATGGTCGGCTTCAATCGCCGCTTCGACCCGCACTTCGCCGCCCTCAAGCGCCGCCTCGACGCCGGTGAAGCCGGCCGGCTGGAGCTGTTGACCATCATCAGCCGCGACCCCTCGCCGCCCCCGCCCGCCTATGTCGCGACCTCCGGCGGCCTGTTCCGCGACATGATGATCCATGATCTCGACATGGCCCGCTTCCTGCTCGGCGAGGAGCCCATCGCGTTGTTTGCCGCCGCGTCCTGCCAGGTTGACCCGGCAATCGGCGCCGCCGGTGACGTCGATACCGCGGTCGTCACCCTGCGTACCGCCTCGGGGCGGCTGTGCCAGATCAGCAATTCCCGCCGCGCCACCTATGGCTATGACCAGCGCATCGAGGCGCATGGCTCGGCCGGGCTGCTGCGTGCCGGCAACATGACTGCCACGACCGTCGAATTCGCCGACGCGCGCGGCTTCGGCACCGACCCGGCGCTGCCGTTTTTCCTAGAGCGCTACGCCGCGGCCTACCGCGCCGAGATCGATACCTTCATCGCCGCGGTGTCCGACGGCGGCCGCCCCCTCCCGGACGGCAGCGATGGCCTCAAAGCCCTTCTGCTGGCCGAGGCGGCCACCGAATCCGCCCGCACCGGCCGCGCCGTGGTGCTGTCATGAAGATCGGCCTGGTCACCGATAGTCTCGCCCACCTCCCCCTCTCCGACCTGCTGGCCACCGCCCGGGCCGAAGGGGTGAGCATGCTGGAATTCGGCTGCGGCAACTGGTCCTCGGCCCCGCATCTCGATGTTGACGGGCTGCTGGCCAGTGAGGCGGCAAGGTCGGCCTTCCTGCGCGATCTCGCCGCGCACGGCCTGTCGCTCTCCGCGCTCAACTGCTCGGGCAATCCGCTCCACCCCGGCGCGTCTGGCGCGCAACACCGCGCGGTCACCAACAAAACCATCCGCCTCGCCGGGCTGTTGGGCGTCGGCAGGGTGGTGATGATGTCCGGCCTGCCCGGCGGTGGCCCGCGCGACGAGACCGCCAACTGGATCACCACCGCCTGGCCGCCGGAGACCGCCCGCGCCCTGACCTACCAGTGGGACGACGTGATCCTGCCTTATTGGTCAGGCCTGGTTGGCGAAGCGAAAGCCAATGGTGTCGACAAGCTCTGCCTTGAGCTGCACGGCCATCAGGCGGTCTACAACGTCGCGACGCTGCTGCGCCTGCGCGCGGCCGTGGGCCCGGTGGTCGGGGCGAATTTCGACCCCAGTCACCTCTTCTGGATGGGCGCCGACCCCTTGGCCGCCGTACGCGCCCTGGGCCCGGCGATCTATCATGTCCACGCCAAGGACACCCGGATGGACGCCGCCAACGCTGCCGTGAATTCCGCCATCGACACCACGCCGATGGCCGATCTCGCGCATCGGTCCTGGGGCTACGTTACCCTCGGCTTCGGCCACGGCGAATCCTGGTGGCGGGAGTTCTGCATCGCCCTCCGGCTCGCGGGCTACGACGATGTCCTGTCGATCGAGCATGAGGACCTGCTGCTGCCCCCTGAAGATGGCGTTCGCCGCTCCGTCGCGTTGCTGCGCAATGTGGCGAACATGACGCCATGATATCCACAGGCGGTTAACCGCTTGTCAGCCATTGCGCGTCAAGCTGCCCTCGCACCCCTGTGGCAGTTTGAATCGCGACCGATGCAGCGTCCGACCGATGACGTAAAGAACTGGATGCACATGTTCCGCTGGATCGTGAAGCTCATCCGCGATGAGTACGATATCGAGGAAGCGCGACTCGTCCGCGGTGCCGTCCTGGAGACCGAGCTTGGCCTCGCTATCGAGCAGGTCGAGGAGGTCGTCACCACCATCGCCCAATCGTTCGGCGTCGCATTTCCAGCCGCAACGCTCGACGAAGTGCTGAAGCTGGACGAGCTGTGCATGCTCGCAAGCTGGCTCAAGGGGCTCTACAAACAACCGGAATTCCTCTCTTTGGCCTTTGCCGAGGCCTGCCGGGCTACCAATCCCGCGGCCGCGTAAACGCCGATGTCACGGGGGTAGCCGGCGGCAGCGGGCGGCATTACAAGGGCTCCCTAGACCGCGCGCCGGACAGTCCGGTGCCGGAAGCACACCAGGGGAGTTCCCGCATGACCAACAAGGCCATTGCCGCGGCCTGCGCCGTAGCGCTGACCGCCTTCCTGGGTTCCGCCCAGGCCAAGACGCTCGTCTATTGCTCGGAAGGATCACCGGAAAACTTCAATCCGATGATCAGCTACACCGGCACCAGCTTCGACGCCCAGCGGCCGATCTACAGCCAGCTCACCGGCTTCGAATATGGCGGCACCGCTGTGGTCGCGAACCTCGCGGAGAAGTGGGAAGTCTCGCCCGACGGGCTGACCTTCACCTTCCATCTCCGCAAGAACGTGAAGTTCCATTCCAACAAGAACTTCAAGCCGACCCGCAACTTCAACGCCGATGACGTGCTGTTCAGCTTCGAGCGGCAGTGGAAGAAGGAGAACCCCTATTTCAAGGTCTCCGGCGGCGGCTATGACTACTTCACCGACATGGACATGCCGAAGCTGCTGAAGTCGCTCGACAAGGTCGACGACTACACGGTGCGCTTCGTGCTGACCGAGCCGAACGCCCCCTTCGTCGCCAACCTCGCGATGGACTTCGCCTCCATCCAGTCGAAGGAATACGCCGACGCCCTGCTGAAAATGGGCAAGCCCGAGCTGATCGACCAGGAGCCGATCGGCACCGGGCCGTTCGAGTTCGTGCAGTACGTGAAGGACGCGACGATCCGCTACAAGCGGTTCGACGCCTATTTCGCCGCCAAGCCCAAGATCGACACGCTGGTGTTCTCCATCAACAAGGACCCCGCGGTTCGCGTCGCCAAGCTGAAAGCCAATGAGTGCCAGGTCTCCTTCGGCCCGCGCCCGGCCGACCTGCCGGACCTGAAGGCCGACAAGAACATCAACGTTCTCGCCCAGTCCGGCCTCAACATCGGCTATATCGGCATGAACACGAAGAAGAAGCCCTTCGACGATGTTCGCGTCCGCAAGGCGATGACCATGGTGATCGACCAGAAGGCGATCCTCACGGCGGTCTATCAGGGCTCCGGCCAGGCGGCCAAGAACCTCATCCCGCCGACCATGTGGAGCTATAACGACAAGGTGCCGGCCTACAAGCTGGACATCGAAGGCGCCAAGAAGCTCCTCGCCGAGGCCGGCTACCCCAACGGATTCGAGACCGATTTGTGGGCGATGCCGGTGCAGCGCCCGTACAATCCGGACGCCAAGCGCATCGCCGAGCTCGTGCAGGCCGACCTCGCCAAGGTGGGTGTGAAGGCCAAGATCGTCACCTACGAATGGGGTGACTATCGCAAGCGCGTCCAGGCCGGCGAGCACCAGATGGCCCAGCTTGGCTGGACCGGCGACAATGGTGATCCCGACAACTTCTTCGTCCCGCTCGCCGCTTGCTCGTCGAAGAACACCGCCCAGTGGTGCGACAAGGAATTCGACGATCTCGTGACCAAGGCCGTCAAGGTGTCCAACCTCGCCGAACGTACCAAGCTGTACATGCAGGCGCAGGAGGTGATGAACAAGCAGTCGCCCTACTTCTTCATCGCCCACTCGGTGGTTTACCTGCCGATGCGGACCAACGTCGTCGGCTTTAAGCAGAGCCCGTTCGGCGCCCACCGCTTCGACATCGCCGACCTGAAGTAAGACGGCGCCTTCATCCCTCCCCTCCCGCCGCGGCGGGAGGGGAGGATGGGGGGCTGGCATAAGTATGCTGCGATTTCTCCTCGGCCGCGTCGTGCTGATCGTGCCGACCTTTGTCGGCGTGACGTTCCTCGCCTTCCTGCTGATCCATCTCGTGCCCGGCGACCCCATCGAGGCGCGGGTCGGCGAGCACGGGATATCGGAGGAACGCCTGGCCGAACTGCGCCATGAATTCGGCTACGACCAGCCGATGTGGAAGCAGTTCGTCGATTACGAAGCTCAGGTGCTCAAAGGCGATTTCGGCGTTTCGGTGGTCACCCGCGAGCCGGTGATCAAGGAATTCGCCACCCTGTTTCCCGCGACCATCGAGCTCTCGCTGGCCGCCATCCTGTTCGCCGCCGTGTTCGGCCTGCCGCTCGGCGTGATCGCCGCAGTGAAACGCGGTTCGGCCTTCGACTACGGGCTGATGGGCCTGTCCGTCACCGGCGCCTCGATGCCGATTTTCTGGTGGGGGTTGATGATGATCCTCATCTTCTCCGTCACCCTCGGCATCACCCCGGTCTCCGGCCGGATCTCCGACGCCTTCTTCGTCGAGCCGTGGTCTGGCTTCATGACGATCGATTGCAACTGGTCCGACGATGAGGGGGCCTGCCGCTCCGCCTGGAGCCACATCGTGCTGCCGATGATCGTGCTCGGCACCATCCCGCTGGCCATCATCGCCCGCATGACCCGCTCCTCGATGCTCGAGGTGCTGAACGAGGACTATGTCCGCACCGCTCGCGCCAAGGGCCTGTCGGGCATGCGGGTCGTCATCGTGCATGCGCTGCGAAATGCGCTCATCCCGGTCGTCACCGTCATCGGCCTGTCCGTCAGCGGCCTGCTGGGCGGCGCCATCCTCACCGAGACCATCTTCTCCTGGCCGGGCGTCGGCCATTGGCTGGTGGAAAGCATCGCGCGGCGTGACTACCCGGTGCTGCAGACCGGCACGCTGCTGATCGCGGTGCTGGTGATCCTGGTCAATCTCGGGGTCGACCTGCTCTACGGCTTCCTCAATCCGCGGATCCGCCGCTGATGTCCGCCACGCAAGCCGCGCCGATGCCCGGCCGCCTCGCCTTGTTCTGGCGCAGCTTCGCCGAGAACCGCGGCGCCGTGGTCGGCCTGGCGCTGATGTGCATCCTCATCACCGTCTCGGCCTTGGCCGACGTGCTGGCGCTGCATTCCCCGGTCGAGCAGTTCCGCGAGCATTTCCTCATCCCGCCGATCTGGCAGGAAGGCGGGTTGTGGGACTACCCGCTCGGCACCGACGATGTCGGGCGCGACATGCTCTCCCGGCTGATCTACGGCGCGCGGCTCTCGATCATCATCGGCTTCTCGGTCGCCAGCCTCGCGCTGATCACCGGCACCACGCTCGGCCTCACCGCGGCCTTCGCCGGCGGGGTGGTCGATATCTTCATCATGCGGCTGATGGACATCCTGCTGGTCTTCCCCTCGCTGCTGCTGGCCATCGTCATCGTCGCCATCCTCGGCCCCGGCCTGTTCAACGCCATGCTCGCCGTCGTCGTGGTGACGCTTCCCGGCTATACCCGCCTCGCGCGCGCCTCCGCGTTGGCCGAGCTGGCGCGAGACTACGTCACCGCCAGCCGCAGCGCCGGCGCCCGCACGTTCCGGCTGATGTTCGACACCGTGCTGCCGAATTGCCTCGCACCGCTGATCGTGCAGGTCAGCCTCGGCTTCGCGGTGGCGATCCTCGACGCCGCGGCTCTCGGCTTTCTCGGCCTCGGAGCGCAACCGCCAACGCCGGAATGGGGCACCATGCTGTCCGGCGCGTTGCAGTTCTACCAGCGGGCCTGGTGGGTGCTGGCGCTGCCCGGCCTCGCCATCCTGTTCACCGTGCTCGCCTTCAACCTCGTCGGCGACGGGCTGCGCGACGCCCTTGATCCCAAGTTGAAGCGCTGATGGCCCTGCTCGAAATCCGCAACCTCGTCGTCGAGTTCGGCACCGCCCGCGGCCGGTTCCGCGCCGTCGACGGCGTCGATGTCACGGTCGATGAGGGCGAGATCCTGTGCGTCGTCGGCGAATCCGGCTCTGGTAAATCGGTCTCGATGCTCGCCGCAATGGGCCTCATCGGCTGGCCCGGCCGCGTCACCGCCGACGTCATGCGCTTCGGCGGCATCGACCTGCAGGGCCTCTCCGCCCGCGATCGGCGCAAGGTGGTCGGCAAGGACATGGCGATGGTGTTTCAGGAGCCGATGACCTCGCTCAACCCCTGCTACCCCGTCGGCTGGCAGATCGGCGAGGCCCTGCGGGCCCACCACGCCGTGCCCAAGCCGAAAATCCGCGATCGGGTGGTCGAATTGCTGGACCAGGTCGGCATCCCCGATCCCGGCCGGCGGATGAACGCCTTCCCGCACCAGATGTCCGGCGGCATGAACCAGCGCGTGATGATCGCCATGGCGATCTCCTGCAACCCGCGGCTGCTGATCGCCGACGAGCCAACGACGGCGCTCGACGTCACCATCCAGAAGCAGATCCTCGACCTGCTGATCGGCTTGCAAGCCGAGCATCGCATGGGCCTCGTGCTCATAACCCACGACATGGGCGTCGTCGCCGAGACCGCGCATCGGGTGCAGGTGATGTATGCCGGCCAGATGGTCGAGCAGCAATCGACCGACGCCTTGTTCTCGGCGCCCCGCCATCCCTACACCGCCGCCCTGCTCGACGCCCTGCCCGAGCGGGCGCACGGCCGCAGCCGTTTACCCACCATTCCAGGGGTCGTCCCCGGCATCGATGACCGCCCGGCCGGCTGCCTGTTCAACCCGCGCTGTTCCGCGGCGACCGACCTGTGTCGCACCACCGCGCCAGAGGTGCGCGACGGCATTCGCTGCCACTTCCCGCTCGGCCAGGGGCACGGCGCATGACGGTGCTGATGCAGGCCAAGGGCATCCGCCGCCACTACCCCGTCGGCGGCGGGCTGTTCGCCGCCAAGGGCCTGGTCAAGGCGGTCGACGGCGTCGACTTCACCCTGCTCGAAGGCGAGACGCTGGCGATCGTCGGCGAATCCGGCTGCGGCAAGTCGACACTCGCGCGGGTCGCCACCCTCATCGAACCCCCGACCGACGGCGAATTACTGATCGACGGCAAGGTGGTCGCCAACGATGCGGCCCGGCGCAACCTGCGGCTGTCGGTTCAGATGGTGTTCCAGAACCCCTTCGGCTCGCTCAACCCGCGCAAAACCGTCGGCCGCATCCTGCAGGAACCGCTCGAAATCAACCACCGCGGCACCGCGGCCGAGCGCGAGCAGGCGGCGCGGGCGATGATGGACAAGGTGGGTCTCCGGCAGGACCAGTTCGGCCGCTACCCCCACATGTTCTCCGGCGGCCAGCGCCAGCGCATCGCCATCGCCCGCGCCCTGATGCTCAACCCCCGCATCGTCGTCGCCGACGAGCCGGTCTCGGCACTCGACGTGTCGATCCAGGCGCAGGTGCTGAACCTGATGATGGACCTGCAGGAGGAGCTCAAACTCGCCTATCTCTTCATCAGCCACGACCTCAGCGTCGTCCGCCACATCGCGCGCGAGGTGATGGTGATGTATTGCGGCCGGCCAGTCGAGCACGGGCCGAAGGACAGCATCTTCGCGACGCCAAGGCACCCCTACACACGCATGCTGCTGGCGGCGACCCCCTCGATCGACCCGACCCGGCGCAAGCAGGCGGTCACCATCAAGGGCGAACTCCCCTCCCCCCTCAACCCGCCACCCGGCTGCGCCTTCGCCAGCCGATGCCCCTACGCCGCCGCGAGATGCACCGCCGAGCGGCCGGAGCCGCGGGCCTTTGCCGGGCATCTCGTGGCTTGCCATGAACTCGAGCGGATCGAGGCCTGATAACGAGTGTCATTGATTGCAGGGGCAAGTAAGCAAGCGCTCCTTTTTTGAAAAAAAGGAGCAAAAAACGTTTATTCGTTTGGCTGGTACCGCTTCAAGCCATCCCGCCAAGCCGCCGGCAACCAACGACCGAAAAGTTTTCTTGGTTCTTTTTGTTCACAAAAAGAACACCCTTCCCTACCCAAATTCCGGCATCACCTCAGCCGCAAAACGCCGGGCAGACGCGATCACGCTATCGCGCGGCAGGTCACCGAACGCGAAGCGACACAGCAGATAATTCAACCCGCCCTCGTCGATCGTCCGCCGCAGGAAGTCCCGCACCTTGCCCACCGTGCCAGCCACCGCCCGCCCGGTCGCCTCCGCCTCGTCGAAGGTCTCGGGGAACAGCGCGTTGGGGTTGGGGATGGTGGCGTTATTGCGCTTCCAAAGCAGCATGAAGCTCTCCCGCCATTTCCGATAGGCCGGCCGGGCGATGGCCAGCGCGTCGCCATCGCTGTCCGCAATCACGATATGGCGGCTGACACCCATCAAGGGCAACTCCTCCGCCGGACGGCCCAACGCCGCCCATTCGGCCCGATAGCGGTCGGTCACCGGGCGCATCATCGGCCCCGAGAGATTTCCAACGACGTTCACCGCATTCGCCGCCACCCAAGGCACGCTGTCCGGCCGCCCGATGCCGTACCACAGCGGCGGATGCGGCGTCTGGACTGGCGTAAGTTCAATCGGCACCCGGTCATAGCGGTAGTACTTGCCGTGATACGTCAGTTCACGGCTCACCAGCCCCTGTCGGATGACGTCGAACGCCTCGACATACATCTCCTGCGCCGTCTCCGGTGACAGCCCGAAATAGGAGAGTTCGAACGGCGATACCCCCCGCCCGATCCCTAGCTGCAACCGCCCACGGCTCATCTGGTCGAGCATGCAGATCTCATCGATCAACCGCAGCGGGTGGTAGAGCGGCAGCGTATAGACCAGCGGCCCCAGCAGGATGCGCTGCGTGTGCTGGGCGACCGCGGAGAGATACACGCTGGGTGACGGCGCACAGCCAAGCGGCGTGCCGTGATGCTCGGCGACATGGTAGCAGTGAAACCCGGCGCGATCATATTCCGCGACGATCGCCATGCGGTCGGCGTAGAACTGCCCGAGGTCATCCGCCCCGCGGTCAACATGGTCGAACACACCGAACTTCATGCCGCAGTCCCCCCCATTTTCCGCATCCGCCACGCCGCGCTGAGCAGCGCCGTCAGCCCGACCAGCGTCGATGCGCACAGCACCAGCGCGGCGCTATGGCCGGGCCGGTCGGGCCATTGGCCGACCAGCAGCGTGCACAGCGCGCCATACCCCATCTGCGAACACCCGTAGAGCCCCGACGCCGCGCCGATCATCCCCGGCTGCACGCCGATGGCGATGGACAGCACGATGGGGCTGACGATCCCCGAGCCGATGCAGAACACCAGCACCGACGCCAGCACGGAAAAAACCGTGAAATGATCCGTCATCTCCAGCACCGCAAACGCGAGCGCCCCGGAGGTGGCGACCACGCTGGCCCCCAGCACCAGGCGGATCGGCTCGATCCGCCGCACCAGCCGGCTCGCCAGGATGGCCCCGATCGAGAAGCCGAGAATGGGAACCACGAAATAGAACCCGATCTCGATCGCCGGACGATGCAGCCGGTCCGCGAAAATGAACGGCGCCGCCGACAGGAAGGCATAGAAACTGGTGGTCGAAGTCGCCCCACCCAGCGCCAGCGCCCGGAACTCCCCGATCCCGAGCAGGCGGACATAGCCGCGCAGCACGCCGACCGACGCGCCGCGCTGCGTATGGGTCTCGCGCAGGAAGCGGAAGGTGGCAGCGAGCGTCCAGGCCCCGAGGGCTGCGAGAAACACGAAGATCCAGCGCCAGCCGAACCACGCCGCCACCAGCCCGCCCACCAGCGGCGCCGATGCCGGGCCGATCGACATGAACAAATTCAGCATCGCGATGCTCGACGCCGCCTCCCGCGCCGAAGACACGTCCCGCAACACCGCCCGGCCCAGCACCAGGCCGGCACAACCGCCCAGCGCCTGCCCGACCCGCGCGACGATCAGCACCTCCACCCCCGGCGCCACGGCGGCCGCCAGGCTCGCCGCGGCATAGAGCGCAATCCCCGCCAGCAGCGCCGGCCGGCGGCCGATGCGGTCCGACAGCGGCCCCCAGAACAACTGCCCGACCGCGACACCCACGAGATACAGCGTCAGCGTCAACTGGATCCTCGGCCCCGACACCCCGAGGTCCCGCGCCGCCTGGGGCAGCGAGGGGACGAAAATATGCATCGCGAGCGTGCCCGAAATGCAAAGCGCGATCAGCAGCCACAGCGGCGGCCTCGCCGCCCCGATGCTCGGCGAGGTCAGGCGAACACCGCCTTGTTCACCACATTCTCCATGTTCGGCCGCCCATCCAGCACCGACAGCGCGTTCTGCACCGCGGTGACGCCCATCCGGTCGAGCGATTCCAGCGTCACGCCCGCCATATGCGGCGCGGTGATCACGTTGGGCAGATTCGGGATCTGGTTCTCCGGCTCCACCGGCTCCTGCGCGAACACATCGAGCCCGGCGCCGGCAATGCCGCCGCTGGTGAGCGCCGCATAGAGCGCCGGCTCGTCGATGATGCCACCCCGGGCGGTGTTGACCAGGAAGGCGGTCTTTTTCATGCAGGCCAGCCGTTCGGCGCTGATCAGGCCGACGGTGCCGGGCGTCTTCGGGCAATGGATGGTGACGAAATCGGCGCGGGCCAGCGCCGCGTTCAGGTCGGGCGCCGGGATGCCACCACGGGCACGGATGGCGTCCTCGGGAATAAAGGGGTCATGCACCAGCACCGTCATCTCCATCGCCAGGCAGCGCGACGCCACGCGCGTGCCGATCTTCCCGAAGCCGATGATGAGCAGCGTCTTGCCGAACAAATCGACGATCGGCGCCTGCATCTTGTCGCGCCAGCGGCCGGTGCGGACGAACGCGTGCTGGTCGAAGCCGCGCTTGGCCAGGTGCATCATGAAGTAGATGGCATGCTCGGCCACAGTCACGGAGTTCGCCGTGCCGGCAATCAGCAGCGGGATTTTGCGGGCATCGAGCGCCGGCACCTCGACGGCATCGTAGCCGACGCCGATGCGGGCGACCGCCTTGAGATTGGGCGCGGCGGCGATATCCCCGGCGCGGAACGGCCTTCCCCACAGCAGCACGCCATCGACATCGGCGAGCATGGCGCGGAACTCGGCCTCCGGGGTGAGGTCGTGGAAGCCGACCACCTCGACATCCTCCCGCGCGCGGGCAACGTTCCAGCCGGCCTCGGACATGGCCTGCGGCAGCAGCAGTTTCTTGCGATTGGCGGTCATGATCCCCTCCGGAAATGCGTTGGCGGCAGCTTGGCCCGCTTCCCGCATGGAGGCCAGATGGTACATCCTCATGGCAGTGTCCAGGCGGGCAGAACCCAGGGAGGGACGGGATGAGCGAGATGCTACGTGTCGGCTACGCAGGCGTGGGCCTGATGGGCCACGGGGCGGCGAAAAACATCCTGCTGAAGGGATTTCCCCTCACCGTGCTGGCGCACCGCAACCGCGCCCCGATCGAGGACCTCGTCGCCAAGGGCGCGGCCGAGGCCCCGTCCGCCTCGGCCCTCGCGGCGGCCTGCGACGTCATGTTCCTTTGCCTGCCCGGCGTGGCCGCGGTGGAGGAGGTGATCCTCGGCCCCCATGGCTGCCTCGATGCCCTGCGCCCGGGCATGATCATCGCCGACAAAAGCACCGGGGACCCCGATTTCACCCGCCGTCTCGGCGCCATCCTGGCCGAACGCGGCGTGACCCTGCTCGACGCCCCGATCGGCCGCACGCCCAAGGAGGCCGAGGAGGGCCGCCTCTCCACCCTCGTCGGCGGCGACCCGGCTTCCATCGCCCGCATCCGCCCGGTGATTTCGGCCTATGCCGACACCATCATCGAGGCAGGCCCCCTCGGCGCCGCGCTGATGGTCAAGATCGTCAATAACTTCATCAGCTTCACCAACGCGGTGGTGATCTCCGAGACCTTCGCCGCCGCCAGCAAAATGGGCGTCCCCTTCGCGCCGCTCTGCGCAATGATCGAGGCCGGCGGCTCCAACAGCACGATGTTCCAGTGGATCAAGCCGTGGATTCTCGCGGGCGACGACAGCCGCGGCCGCGGCCGCCT
>CAIYPH010000857.1 GCA_903928045.1 uncultured Rhodospirillales bacterium | reverse complement strand
CGGCAACAACGCCATTGCCGCGCTTGGCGGCATCAACGCGACGGGCGATGTCTCCATCAACAGCCGTGTCGCGATGACGGTGTCCGGCCCGATCACCCTCGGCCTGCCGTCCCTCCCCAACGCGGCCAACGCCAACACCTTGACCTTGGCCTCGGCCGGTGACCTCACGATCGGCGCGCCCCTGGCGGCGGGCACCATTTCTTTGCTGGCGGCGGGAACAATTAGCCAGACCGGCGGCATCATCACCGCCAACCGCCTCACCGGCCCTGCCGCGGGGCTGGCGCAGTCTTCCGCCGCGGCGGTGACGCTCGAGGCGGCGAACAGCGTCATCGAGCTGGGTGCGTTCACCACGACGGGCAATTTCTCGCTCGTCGATGCCGTCCCCCTGACAGTGACCGGCGCCGTGGCCGCTGGCGCCAACAGCGCGACGCTCCGGCTGGCCTCGGCGGGTCCTATCGCGATCGGCAGCGGCAACCAGCAGGCGGTGGTCTCCGGTGCCACCGTTGCCTTGCTCACCGCCTCGGCGATCTCCGAGACATCGGCGAGCAGCATCGTGACCAATCTCCTGATCGGGCCAAATTCCGGTGCTGCGCCAGCTGCATTGGGCTCGGTCAATTTGGCCGGCGCGAACGCCATCGCGAGCCTTTCGTCGTTCACGACATCGGGCGATTTCCTGTTGTTGAACGGGGTTTCGATGTCGGTGGCAGGCACCATCGCCGCCGGCGGGGCGACGACCGGCACCCCCAACCTCGGACACCTGACGATCGGCCTCAGCTTGGGCACCCTCGCGATCGGGACCGCCATCGGGGCCGGGGTATTGAGCGCTGGCACCATTGCCGTCTCCGCCGCCAATGGTATCACCGAGCCCAACGGGCGCATCAGCGCGACCCTGCTCAACGAGCAGACGGGCCTGGCCGGCGTTCCGCAGTCCGCCTCGGTCTCCCTGCAATCGCCCGCCAATGCGATTACGACGCTCGGCACCATCACCACCCTCGCCGGTGACCTGACCTTGTCGTCAACCGGCGCTCTGACCGTGATCGGCCAGATCAGCGCCAGCAACCGCTTGGTGGTGCAGACCACCGGCGCGATGACCGTCCCCGGTAACGTCTCGGGCGGCCCGGGCGGTGTCCAGCTCAGCGCGGATCTCGGCATCCAGCAGGTATCCGGCGGCATCACCGCGAGCGCCACTGGCAGCCTGCTCAACATCATGTCGGCCCAAGGCAGCTTCATCCAGCTCGCCGGCGCATCGATGACCTCCGCCGGCTCGGTTAACATCACGTCCGAGGGACCGATCGGGATCGGCGCCAGCGTCATCGCGCCGCACGGGGTGCTGACCCTGAACAGCCTGTCGGGCGGCGTCGCGGAGAACGGCATCGGCGGCAACAAAGGGACGGTGTTCGTTCAGGGTGTGAGCGCGAGCGCCGCCGGGAGTGTCATCCTCGATTCGAGCTCCAACCGCATCGGCGCGCTCACCGGCGGCGCGATCGGTGGCCGCCTCGTCCTGGTGACCACAAGCCAGCTCAGCATCACCGGCACCATCACCGTCGGCGCCGACGCGAACATCGCCGCCGGGCCGGCGATCGAGCAGGTTTCGGGCAGCCTAGTCGCGGGGGGCAGCGGGGTCGTCATCGCGTCCCGCTTCGGCACCTTCACCCAAGATCACGGGTCTTTCATCGGCGCCACCGACAATAACGGTACCGTCGCGATATCCGCGGCGGCGGCCGGGGCGACGCTGGAGATCGGCGGCACCCTGTCTGCTCCGGGCACCAGCGGAACGGTCGCCTTGAGCGCCCCGCTCGGAGGGATTCTGGAGCTGGATCGTCTGGCACAGCCCGGCGCGCCCGTGTTTGGGCCCGGTCAGATCGTCGCGACCCATCTGACCACGAATGCACGGCAAAGCACCGCGCTCGATCCGGTCGGCGCGGCAAACGTGGTGTCGGTCGTTGATTCGCTGATTTCGTCCAATGGTACTATCGGCCTGGTCGATACGGCGTCCTTGCTGATCAATGGCCCGGTGCAGGCGGCCGGCGGGCTTCGGCTGCTCTCGCAGGGAAATCTCGCGCTGGCCGCAAATGTATCGGTGACATCCGGTTCTGGCGCGACCGTGTTGCAATCCGCCGGGAATCTCTCGGCCCCCACCGGCAGTTCGATCACTGCCACCGATCTGACGCTCGCGACGCCCGGGGCGATCTCACTCGGCGGCCTGGTATCGAGCGGGCGCCTCTTCCTCGGCGGCCCCAACGGCGGTCAGGCCGCGCTGGTCGACCTCGCGACTGGCGTCACGCTGTTGACCGGCAGTGCGGGCGCGCCCCTGGGCAACGCATCATCGGCCTCCTGGCCCACCGCGGCCGGGTCGTCCGCGGGAGCCTTCATTGCGGCGCAAAACCTGGTCATCGGCTGGAACACCACGATCGGTGGTGTCAGCGGGGCCGCGACCCAGACCCTGCGCGTCGATCTCAGCGGCAGCGGCGTGATCGACACCGTCGGCGGGCTGGTCGCCGGCACGACGACATTGCTCGTCAATCTCGGCAGTCGGGCCCATTTGTCCGGCAATGTCGCGCTTGGCGGCCTCTCGATCGCCTATCCCCGTGGAGCCACCGGCAACGTCAATTTGTCGGGCACGGTTCGCGGCGTTGGCGGCCAGGCCGCGGCCCAGATTTCCGCCATCGCACCCGGGCCGAGCGCGCTTTACCAGATCAATGCTTGCCCGATCGCCTCAGTCGCATGCTTCGTGGTGTCCACCGAGCGTCTGCCCCAGACGATCCCGATCCGTGACCTCGACATCCACCCGGCGCGAGACACGATCGACGACGCCCAGGTGCTGTTGCCAAACGTTTCGCGTGATGACCTTTAGCATGTCGTGGCGCGGGGGTCTGCTGGCGGCGCTTCTCGCGCTGGCCGGCTGTACCAAACCTCCGCCGGAGTCCTATGTCGGCGCCGCCCGCCCGGCGGTCGGCCAGAGCAGCATCGGGGACAACAGCGTCGGCGAGGCCTGCACCATGTCGGGCACCCCCGCGAGCGGGATCGATGTCGTCTGCGGCACGTGGCTGCAGCCAAGTGCCCGTCTGCGCACCGGGCCGGCCGGCGTCGCGCTGCGCCAGGCGGCGCAGAGCGGCCCTTGGCGGGCGGCGCTCGATACCCATTTCGCGTGCGGCGAGCCGAATGAGCGCCGGATCCTGGGGGACGTACCGGCCCTCGTGATGGCATGCACCCGCCGCCTCGGTGGTTGGCCGCAGGTTGCGCTGGTGGCCGAGATCGGCGGGATGACCTGGTACGCGGATGGGGTGCTGCCCGCCCTGCCGGTGATCGAGCGGGCGATCGCCATCGGGGTCGGCCGATCGCCGCCCTCCTCCGGCCAGCCGCGATCGACGGCATCAGGGCTGTTCGCCGAACGTCTCGCCCTGGCGGCCTTCGGCGCCGGAGATATCGGGCAGTACGATCAGTTGATCGAGGCCGGAACGCGGGCGAACCTCTCGGATGATCCCGGCCAGGCCGAGATCGCCTTTCGCGCCGCGCTCGCCCTGCAGCAGCGGGTGCTCGGCCGGGATGATCCGAACACGGTGACACCGCTGACCTATCTCGCACTGCAATTATCGAACCAGGGCCGCGATCAGGAGGCGGAGCAGCTGTTCGCCCGCGCCGGCGAGCTGGTTGGCCACGCCGCGGATCCCTTGGCGGTCGCGCGGCTCGCGCACTACCGTGCTCTCAGCGCGCGCAACCGGGGCAACCTCGACGAGACGCTGCGGCTGCTGGCGCGGGCGGAGGCCGAGTATCGGCGCTCCCTGCCCCAAAGCGTGCTCACCGCCCGGCCACAACCGCCGACGTCCCGCTTCGTGCGGGCGGGGGCGGCGAATGTCACCGACCTGTTGCCGTCACACGAACTGGTCACCGAGCCGGTCGCGCGGTCCGCGTTGTTCGGCCTGGTCGAGGTGCGGCGCTATCGCGGGCTCGTCCTGCGCGATCTCGGGCGGATCGAGGAAAGCGCCGAGAGCCTGAAGTCCGCCAGTGATCTCGCCCGCGGCAACGGCCTGACTCAACCGCTGCTGCTGGCGCGACTGCACCGGACCGGCGCGATGACCGAGGCGGCCGCGGGGCGGCACGAGGCGGCCAGCGATGAGCTTGATCGCGCGATCAGCGCCTTCGGCCGCGTCCTGCCCGACAGCAAGCCTGTCGCCAACACCCGCATGGTGCGGGCGTGGCAGCTTGCCCTGGCGGGCGACGTCGATCTGGCGCTGCAGGAATGCCGCGCTGGGATGAAGACGTTGACCATGCTGAAAACCGGGACCGACCCGGATTTTATCGCGGGCTGCCTCGATGTGCTGGCCGGGCGGGCGGAGCGCCGGGCCGATGAGCGGCAGAGCCTCTACGCCGAGATGTTCATGATCGCCCAGGTGGCGCAGGGCGGCATCACCAGCCAGCAGATCGCGCAGGCGACGGCGCGACTTGGCGAAAACGCGAAGAACCCGCAAGTGGCCGACGCAGTGCGTGCCCGGCAGGACGCCGGTTCGGCGCTGGCCGAGCTTTACCGGCGGCGGGATGACCTGGTGCAGCGCGGCGGCGGCAAGTCGGCCGAGGCGACTGAGCTCGACCAGCGCATCAGCGATGCACAAGCCGCGCTCGCCGAGGCGGATTCGGCGTTGCAGGCGGCGGCGCCGAATTACGGACAGCTGGTACAGCAGGTGGTGTCGGCGGCGACCTTGAAGTCGGCGTTGCGTGCGGGCGAGGCGTTCGTCGCGATGACGTTGAACGCCAACACAGGCTGGGTCTTCCTGCTCCGCAAGGAGCGGCTCACGGTTGCGCGGACCGACGGCGGGCTGGTGCGGATGAGCGAGCTGGTCGGGCGGGTGCGGGCCTCGATCGAGGCGGAGGACGGGGTGTTGCGGCCGTTCGATACCGGGTCGGCTCATGCGATCTACTCGGCGACGCTGGGGCCTATCGGGAGCGATCTTGACGGGATCACGTCGCTAGCAATCGCGCCGGTCGGCCCACTGCTGGCCTTGCCGTTCGATTTGCTGCTGACGGCATCGACAGTGTCTGACAGGCTCGGCACCGCGCCCTGGCTGTTGCGGCGGTTCAGCCTCAGTCATGTGCCTTCGCCCGGCAACTTCGTCTCATTGCGCCGGATCGCTGGCGGGTCGCGGGCGGCGCGGCCCTGGTTCGGGTTTGGCGAGTTCACCCCTATCACACTAGACCAGGCGCAGCGGACATTCCCAGCGGCCGAATGCGGGACGAGCGCGAAGGCGCTGGCGGAGTTGTCGACGCTTCCGTTCGCCAAGCGGGAGTTGGAGGCGGCGCGGTTGCTGCTGGGCGCGCAGACCAGCGAGGAGTTGCTGGGGGCGGCCTTCACCGCGTCCAGCGTGCTGGGTCGGGATTTGCGGGATTACCGGGTGCTGCAATTCTCGACCCACGCCCTGCTGCCATCGGAAATCGCCTGCCAGACCGAGCCAGCGATCGTGACCTCGGTTCCCGGCGGCGCGAGCGATGCGATCGGAGCGTTGCTGTCGGCGTCCAAGATCGCCAACCTCAATCTCGACGCCGATCTCGTCATCCTTTCCGCCTGCAATTCGGGTGGGCCTGGCGGAGTGGTGGCCGGGGAGAGTCTGTCGGGACTGGCACGCAGTTTCTTCTACGCCGGGGCGCGGGCGCTGATGGTGACGCATTGGGCGGTGAACGACCAGACGGCGGCCTATCTCGTGGCGGTCATGCTCCGCCAACTCAGGGACAATCCAAGCTACGGAATCGCGGAGGCGTTGCGCGCGGCCGAACTTGGGATGCTAGATGGGGCGGGGGTCGATCTCAATCCGGATGTGGCGCATCCGTTCTACTGGGCACCTTTCGCGGTGATCGGCGAGGGTGGGGGGCGGCTGACCGGGCTTGGGCCGCATTGAGCATGGGGTGACTTTTGCGGCAAGCCTGCTAAGGGTACGCCCACTCCACCGACAGGAAGCCAGCGTGAAACCGACCGATATCGCCCGCGTGCAAACCTATCTGCGCAAGCTGTTCGCCAATGAGCGCATCCACATCGATACCCCCAAGAAGACTGGCGCGACCGTGGAAGTCCGCGTCGGAGACGAGTTCATCGGCACGCTGCATCGCGATGACGAGGATGGCGAGGTGTCTTTCGCGTTCCAGATGATGATCCTGGAAGAAGATCTCCCGCCGGCCCCGAAGGCGCGCTGACCCATCGATGCGTCAGGCGGTGAGACCGCCCTGGCGCTCGATGTAGCGGGCGACGTCCTCCACCCCGACGCCCGCCCGCACATTGGCGAACACGTAGGGGCGTTCGCCGCGCATCCGCTTCGAATCGCGGTCCATCACCTCGAGGCTGGCGCCGACGAAGGGGGCGAGGTCGATCTTGTTGATCACCAGCAGGTCTGACCGGGTGATCCCCGGGCCGCCCTTGCGCGGGATCTTGTCGCCGGCCGAGACGTCGATGACGAAGATGGTGAGGTCTGCGAGTTCCGGGCTGAAATTGGCCGCGAGATTATCGCCGCCCGACTCGATCAGGATGACGTCCAGGCCAGGGAAGCGTGCATTCAGTTCGGCCACCCCCGCCAGGTTGATCGATGCGTCCTCGCGGATGGCAGTGTGCGGGCAGCCGCCGGTTTCGATGCCGAGGATGCGCTCCGGCTCCAGGGAGCCGGCGCGGGTGAGGAACTGCGCGTCCTCCTTGGTGTAAATGTCATTGGTGATGGCGGCGATATTGTAGGACATGCGCAGACGCTTGCACAGCGCGTCCATCAGCGCGGTCTTTCCCGTGCCGACGGGGCCGCCGATGCCGACGCGGAGAGGGCCGTTGGGTGAGCTCATGAGCGGAATAACCTCGTGTACTGTGTTTCATGCCGCATGGCGGCGAGATCGGAACGGAAGCAGGCGCCGCCGAGATCGTCGAGCGTGGCGGCGCGGGTTTCGGCGGCCACCACGGTGATCGCGGGCTCCAGCGCCGCCAGCACGGCGAGGCCGGTGGATTGGCCCAGGGGTACCAGCCGCACGGCGGCAGAAATCAGGTTGGCGGCCAGCGTCTGCACGTAGGCGGCGCAGGCGAGGTCCTCGGCGATGGCATTGGCGCCGGCCATGGCACCGACCGCGACGGGGTAGGGGATGTTGGGCTCGCGGGCGGCCAGCGCGGTCAGCACCGCAGGCCGCCAGGGGCCGGTGGCGAGGCGGAAGGCGTTGCCCTGGCCGGTGGTCTCGGCGTGGCGCTCGCGAGAGGATTGAGCGGCAAGCGCAAGCTCGGTGATGGCGGCCAGCGCATCGATATCGCCGGCGGCGCGGTGGGCGTGGCGGAGGACGATGGCATCCGCCCGCGCCGCGCCCTGGCGCAGCACCGGCGTTAGCCATGCCTGTAGGGTGGGGCCATCGGTGATGTCACCGCTGTCGACCGCCCATTCGACGCCGTGCGACCAGGCGAAGCCGCCGGTGGGGAAGGCGGGGGAGAGCCAGGCCAGCAGCCGCAGGGTGGCTGCGATGGAGGTGAGGGGGGGATCAGTGGTCATGGTGGTGA
The DNA here is from genome assembly GCA_903928045.1 of uncultured Rhodospirillales bacterium. Next base: position 303 of record CAIYPH010000857.1, on the reverse strand, counting down.
TGCTTGCCATCGCCGTGGTGGTGCCCGTGGTTGTCATCGTCGTGCAGGTGGGTGTGGCCGCCGGCGTAGGCGCCGGCCTCGGGGTCGAAGGGGGCCTCGATGTGGTCGATATGGCCGCCGAGCTGCTCGACCATGTCCTCGATGACGTGGTCGCGGCGGATGCGGATGCGTTCGCCGACGAGTTGCACCGGCAGATGGCGGTTGCCGAGGTGCCAGGCGATGCGCACCATCTCGCCGTCGTCATGCCCGTGGATCTCGGCCAATGGTTCGGGGCGGGCCACGACACGTATGATGCCGAATTCG
>CAIYPH010000856.1 GCA_903928045.1 uncultured Rhodospirillales bacterium | reverse complement strand
GCTTGCATACCGGTCCGACACCCGCTGATACTGCGGGCGAGTGATTTCAGTCCAGGGCATCAGTGGCTCCGTCGTGTCTCGCAAACCTACGGAATCACAACCAACTGAAATCACTCAACCTCTTTTCCGGTCAGGCTCTAATACCAATCCACCAGAGAAGGAACGTACCATGGATTTCACCGGCAAAGTGGCCCTCATCACCGGCGGTGGCGGCGGCATTGGTCGCGCGGCGGCGCTGGGGTTTGCCGAGCGTGGCGCCAAGGTGGTGGTGGTTGATCGCGATGCCACGCTGGGCCAGGGCACGGCGGACATCCTGCACCAGCAGGGCCGGGATGCCCGCTTCATTCCCGCCGACGTCTCGAAGTCGGCCGAGGTGCAGAACTACGTGAAGGCGACGCTTGAGGCGTATGGCCGCATCGACTGCTTCTTCAACAACGCGGGCATCGAGGGCATGACGGCGCCGGTGATGGACTATGACGAGGAGATGTTCGATCGCGTGATCGCCATCAACGTCCGCGGCGTTTTCCTCGGCATGAAGCACGTGCTGCCGGTGATGTTGCGCCAGGGCAGCGGCGCCGTGGTCAACACCGCCTCCATCGCCGGCCTGGTCGGTGGTCCCGGCATGTCCGCCTATATCGCCTCGAAACACGCGGTGATCGGCCTCACCAAATCCGCCTCCGGCGACGTCGCCCGCTTCGGCCTGCGGGTGAACGCGATCTGCCCCGGCCCGGTCGATACCCGCATGATGCGCTCGCTCGAGTCCCAGCGGAACCCGGCCGACCCCGACGCGGTGATCGCCGCCAACCGCGCCGCCATCCCCTCCGGCCGCTACGCCACCGCCGAGGAGGTCGCCAATCTCGCGATCTATTTGTGCTCCGACCTCGCCGGCTCCATCACCGGCACGCAAATGGTGATCGACGGCGGCCGCACCGGCTCGGCGGGCTCAGGGGTTGGGCTCAAGCCGCGGTGAAGGGGAGGGGAGGCGATCTCGTGTGATAAAAAAGAACGCGAGAGTTAAAATTTCTTCTTGACCTGTGGAGAACGTCGTTCTATATATGTTCGATGACCAGCGCAACCACATCCCCCGAGCGTCCGCACGGCGAACCGCATCCCGCGATTCGCCTGGCCGAGGCCGTGTGCGCGCTGATTGCCGCCATCGCCGGCCCTGCGTGGTTCTGGCGGTTCCTTCCCGGCGGCCGCGCGCTATGGGCGTCCCTGCATCAACTCGGGCAGGATTTCGCCGCCCTCATGCAGCGCCTCGCCACCGCGCCCGCACTCCCTGTCATCGACGCACCGGCTCGCCGCCAGGCCGCACCCACGGGCGAAGTGCGCCCGCGCCGCGCCGGCGGTGCGCGTCAGCCGCGCCGCGGCACGCGCGCACTCCGCGCCGCCATCAGCACAAAGCCGCAGCGCCGCCCGGTTTGCGCGCCGCTGCGGTGCGATCACGCCCCGCGCGCACCCCAAATCCATCTTTCGCCCAACATCATCGCCATCGCGCGCGAACGACGAAGTCAAAAACCGGCCTCGGACGCGCGGGAAACGCGCGTCCTATTTGTTTCGATATAGCAACTAACTCCGAAACCCCAAGCGGATAAAAGTTTTTTGCTTCTTTTTTTCAAAAAAGAAGCGCTTCCTTCCTCACCGCCGCACCGCGGCCCGGAATTCCTCGGTCGGATTGGTAAACGGATACGCCGTCTCCGGCACCGGCACGCCGAGGAAGGGGCACAGCTTCTCCCACCCGTCGGTCGGCTCCAGGATCAGCAGGCGTTCGGGCGCGATGGCCGCCACCACGTCCTTTTCGCGCTGGGCGAAGGCGGCCAGGGCGACTTCCTTGTTGGCGATCTGCCCGCCGAACACGTTCTCGTTGATGATGGTGTCCACCATCTTGCGCATCCGCAGCGCGTCGGGGTCTTCGGTGGGGGTCCGGTTGGTGAGGTTTTCCATGATGGTCTTGGAAAAGCTGCCCCACCATTTCTCCGGCGGCCGGCGCGTATGGATCACCTTGGCCTCGGGGAAGGCTTCGGCCATTTCGCGCCAGTAGTTGCAGGACGGCCAGTCGCACGCCGCCTCGAAATCCGCGAACACCGCGTGCCAGTCGACCGGCTTGCCCATGGCGATATCATACCAGAAATCGAGCTGCCCGGGGGTCGAGCGGATTTCCAGCATGTGATGGCAGGGTGCGAAGCCGAGTTGCTCCAGCGCCAGCTTGAGCGACTTGGTACCGGTGCGGCCGAAGCCGGATCCGAGGACTTTGAGGGGCATGGGCGGCCTCCTGGATGAGGTTCAGCCGGGGATGTCGCAGCCGGCGAAGAAATAGGCGATCTCGATGGCCGCGTTCTCCGGGCTGTCGGAGCCGTGCACGGAGTTGGCCTCGATGCTCTCGGCGAATTCCTTGCGGATGGTGCCGGGGGCGGCGTTGGCCGGGTTGGTGGCGCCCATGATCTCGCGGTTGGCGAGCACGGCGTTCTCGCCTTCGAGCACCTGGACCACGACGGGGCCCGAGGTCATGAAGGTCACGAGGTCACGGAAGAAGCCGCGTTCGCGGTGCACGCCGTAGAAGCTCTCGGCCATGGCGGTGGTCATCTGGATGCGGCGCTGGGCGACGATGCGCAGGCCGGCTTCCTCGAACTTGGCGTTGATCTTGCCGGTGAGGTTGCGGCGCGTCGCGTCGGGCTTGAGGATGGAGAAGGTGCGCTCGATTGCCATTGGGGCCTCGTATTATCGGTGGTTGACGTTGCGCGGGGCTTTAGAGCAGGGCTCCGATGTCGACAACCCCTTCCACGTCGGGGCTGCCTGGGGGTAAACCCCCGCCATGAGTCTCCTTATCATCAGTGGCGTGTCGATCCGCATCGCCGGACGGCTCTTGCTCGACAATGCCGACCTCACGGTGGACCCCGGCCGGCGCATCGGCCTGGTCGGGCGCAATGGCGCGGGGAAGTCCACCCTGCTGAAGGCGATCTCCGGCGAGATCGGCATCGATGGCGGCACCATCCGCCTCGCCGCCCGCGCCCGGCTGGGCCAGGTGAAGCAGGAGGCGCCGGATGGCGACCAGTCGCTGCTGGAGACGGTGCTGCAGGGCGACCAGGAGCGGCTGGCGTTGCTGGCCGAGGCGGATGACCCCGATGCCGATCCGCATCGCCTGGCCGAGGTGCATGACCGGCTGGTGACGATTGCGGCCGATTCCGCCCCGGCCCGGGCCGCGGTGATCCTGGCGGGGCTTGGTTTCGATGCGGCTGCTCAGGCGCGGCCGGTGAGCTCCTATTCCGGCGGCTGGCGGATGCGCGTGGCGCTGGCGACCGTGCTGTTCTCGGCGCCCGACATGCTGCTGCTGGACGAACCGACCAACCATCTCGACCTCGAGGCCACGCTGTGGCTCGAGACCTGGCTGGCGAAATTCCCCGGTGCGGCCCTGGTGGTCTCGCATGACCGCGGATTGCTGGATCGCTGCGTGGACAGCATCGCCCATCTCGACCGCGGGAAAATCACCCTCACCCCCGGCGGCTATGACGAGTTCGTCCGCATCAAGACCGAGCGCGCCGCCCAGCAAACCGCGATGGCGACGAAAATCGCGGCGCAGAAGGCGCATATGCAGTCCTTCGTCGACCGCTTCCGCGCCAAGGCGACCAAGGCGCGCCAGGCCCAGGCGCGCATCAAGGCGATCGAGAAGCTGCCGGTGATCGAGGCGGTGCTGGAGGACCATGTCACCCGCTTCGCCTTCCCCGAGCCGGCCCAGTTGTCACCACCGATCCTGTCGATCGACCGGGTCTCGGTGGGATATGGCGGGCCGCCGGTGCTGTCGAACCTCAATCTGCGCGTGGATATGGATGACCGGATCGCGCTGCTCGGCGCCAACGGGAACGGCAAGTCGACGCTGGCCAAGCTGATCGCCGGGCGGCTGGAGCCGACGCGGGGCGAAATTCGCCGTGGCCCGAAGCTGCGCGTCGGCTATTTCGCGCAGCATCAGACGGATGAGCTGGTGATGGGGGAAACCCCGGTCGACCACATGTCCCGCGCGCTGCCCCGCGCCACGCCCTCCCAGGTGCGCGGCCAGTTGGCCCGCTTCGGGCTCGATGCCGATCGCGCCAGCACCGAGGTGCAGTCGCTCTCGGGCGGCGAGAAGGCGCGGTTGCTGCTGGCGCTGGCCACGCGGGATGCGCCGCAGTTGCTGATTTTGGACGAACCGACCAACCATCTCGACATCGATGCCCGCGAGGCGCTGGTGCGGGCGCTGGCGGATTTCTCGGGCGCGGTGCTGCTGATCACCCATGATCCGCATTTGGTGGAGCTGGTGGCGGATCAGTTGTGGATCGTCGGTGACGGGACGGTGAAGCCGTATGAGGGCGATCTCGATGACTATCGCGCGCTGCTCACCGAACGGGCCCGCCCGGCGCCCAAAGGTGATGGCGCCAATCGCACCAATGATCGTCGCGCCCGTGCCGATGCCCGCGCCGCTGTGGCGCCGCTGCGCAAGAAGGTGAAGGACGCCGAGGCGCGCATCGCCCGGCTGGCAGCCGAGCGCTCCGCGATCGAGCGCCAGCTGGCCGATCCCGGCATCTACGCCCCGGCCCGCAAGGGCGAGGTCGTCGCCGCCCAGGCCAAGCTGGCCGCGATCAAGCGGCTGGAGCACGTGGCCGAGTCCGATTGGCTGGCGGCCGAGGAGGAATTGGAGTCGGCCCAGGCGGTGTGATCCCCACCGGACGGGAATCCGGGTTGGCGGGCGGCGCCGGACGCGGTATCGACTGCACATTCGTGTTACACTCCCGGGTTATCGGAGTCTGTCCTGCATGTCCGCCCGCACCGCGCCTCCCGCCGAACCGCCGGCGGACGTTTCCACGATGTCCTTCGAGGACGCGCTTGCGGAGCTTGAGCGGATCGTGCGGGCGCTCGAGGGCGGGCAGCAGAAGCTCGAGGACGCGATCGGCGCCTATGAGCGGGGTGCCAAACTAAAGGCGCATTGCGAGGCCAAGCTCGCCGAAGCGGAGCAACGGGTGCAGGCGATCGTCGCCGGCGCCGATGGGTCGCTGGCGCTGAGGAGCGCGGAATGAGCGGAGAGTCACTGTCCGACGCCCTGAAGCGGGTCGCCGGAGAGGTCGAGCAGGCGATCGACGTGCTGCTGCCGGTGCCGGAAGGCCCGGAAGCCCGGCTGTTCGAGGCGATGCGCTATGCCACGCTCGGCGGAGGCAAGCGGCTGCGCGGATTTCTCGTGATGACCACCGCGGGGCTGTTCGGGGTGGACCATAACTGCGCCGCCCGGGTGGCGGCCTCGGTCGAGATGCTGCACGCCTATTCGCTGGTGCATGACGACCTGCCGGCGATGGACGATGACGATCTGCGCCGCGGGAAGCCCTCCACCCACAAGGCGTTCGACGAGGCCACCGCGATCCTCGCCGGGGATGCCTTGCAGACCCGCGCCTTCGAAATCCTCGCCGAGCCCGACACCCACTCCAACCCCGAGGCGCGGTCCGAGCTGGTGCTGGCCCTCGCCCACGCCTCCGGCGCGCGGGGCATGTGTGGCGGGCAGATGATCGACATGATGACCGAGGGCCAGAGCCTGACCGCCGATGAGGTCGGCCGATTGCAGGCGCTCAAGACCGGGCGGCTCATCCAATACAGCGTCGAGGCCGGGGCTATTCTCGGCCGCGCGCCACTGCACCAGCGCCATTTGCTGGCCGCCTATGGCCGCGATATCGGGAGCGCCTTCCAGATCGCCGATGACCTGCTGGACGTCGAGGGATCGGCGGCGGAACTTGGCAAGACCGCCGGCAAGGACGCAGAGCAGCGCAAGGCGACCATGGTCGCGGTGCTCGGCGTCGCCCGCGCCCGCGCCCAGGCGGAACATCTCGCCGCCCAGGCGGCCGGGCATCTCGACAGCTTCGGCGAGGCGGCGGATCACCTGCGCGCCCTCGCCGCCTTCATGGTCTCACGGCGGAACTGAAAGCACCTCTGATGAACGCTCCCCTCGCGCCCACGATCGCAAGCCGGCCCGCAACGCCGCTGCTGGACCGGGTGAGGGTGCCGGCCGATCTGCGTAATTTCTCGGCCGAGCAGCTCAAGCAACTCGCCGAGGAACTGCGCGCCGAGACGATCGACGCGGTCTCCACCACCGGCGGGCATCTCGGCGCCTCGTTGGGGGTGGTCGAGCTGACCGTCGCCATCCACGCGATTTTCGACACCCCGGATGACCGGCTGATCTGGGATGTCGGCCATCAGTGCTACCCGCACAAGATCCTGACCGGGCGGCGCGATCGCATCCGCACCCTGCGCCAGGGCGGCGGGCTGTCGGGGTTCACGCGCCGCGCCGAGAGCGAGTACGACCCTTTCGGGGCGGCCCATTCCTCCACCTCGATCTCCGCCGGGCTCGGCATGGCGGTCGGGCGCGATCTCAAGAATGCTCGGGGCATCAAGGATAATCGCAACGTTATCGCGGTGATCGGCGATGGCGCGATGAGCGCCGGGATGGCCTAAGAGGCGATGAACAACGCCGGCGCGCTGCATTCGCGGCTCATCGTGGTGTTGAACGACAATGACATGTCGATCGCCCCCCCGGTCGGCGCGATGAGCGCCTATCTGTCGCGTCTGCTGTCCTCCAACTCCTTCCTCTCGCTGCGCGATCTCGCGGCGCGGATGGCCAAGCGCTTCCCGAAGAGCATCGAGCGCACGGCGCGCCGGGCCGAGGAATATGCGCGGGGCATGCTGACCGGCGGCACGTTGTTCGAGGAGATGGGGTTCTACTACGTCGGCCCGATCGACGGGCATAATCTCGACCATCTGCTGCCCATCCTGCGCAATCTCCGCGAGGCGGAGGAGCCGGATTCCGGGCATCACGGGCCGATCCTGCTGCATGTCATCACCAAGAAGGGCAAGGGCTACGGCCCCGCCGAGGCTTCGGCCGACAAGCTGCATGCGGTTTCGAAGTTCAACGTCATCACCGGCGAGCAGGCCAAGGCGCCGCCGGGGCCGCCAACCTATACGAAGGTATTCGCCGACGCGCTGATCGCCGAGGCGGAGCGGGACCCGGCGATCGTCGCCGTCACCGCCGCCATGCCCTCGGGCACCGGGCTCGACCGCTTCGGCAAGGCCTTCCCGGACCGCACTTTCGATGTCGGCATCGCCGAGCAGCATGCGGTGACTTTCGCGGCCGGGCTCGCGACCGAGGGGATCAAGCCGTTCTGCGCGATCTACTCCACCTTCCTGCAGCGCGGCTATGACCAGGTGGTGCATGACGTGGTGCTGCAATCCCTGCCGGTGCGCTTCGCGATCGATCGCGCCGGCCTGGTGGGGGCCGATGGCGCCACCCATGCCGGGAGTTTCGATCTCGCCTATCTCGGCTGCCTGCCCGGCATCGTGGTGATGGCGCCGGCCGACGAGGTGGAGCTGATGCACATGGTCGCCACCTCGGCGGCGATCGATGACGCGCCGAGCGCCTTCCGCTTTCCCCGCGGCGAGAGCACCGGGCTGGCCCTGCCGGCGCGCGGCGAAATTCTGCCGATCGGACGCGGACGGGTGCTGCGGGATGGCGGCACCGTGGCGATCCTGTCGCTCGGCACCCGGCTGGCCGATGCGCTGAAGGCGGCCGATGAGCTGGCCACCCGCGGCCTCAAGACCACCGTGGTGGATGCCCGCTTCATGAAGCCGCTCGATACCGCGCTGATCGAGCAGCTCGCGCGGCATCACGAGGTGCTGGTGACGGTGGAGGAGGGCAGCCAGGGCGGGTTCGGCGCGGCGGTGATGCACCATCTCGCCTGGAAGGGGCTGCTCGACCACGGGCTGAAATTCCGCCCGATGACGCTGCCCGACCGCTTCATCGATCATGAAAGCCCGGCCAAGCAGATGATCAAGGCCGGGCTGTCGGCCAAGGATATCGCCGCGACCGTGCTGACCGCGCTCGGCGGAAAAGGGGCCGGGGCGGCGCGGGCGTGATGCGCGTCTCCCGGCGCGCGGCGCTTCTGCTGGCGCTCATCGCCGGCACGGCCCGGGCCGATGAGGCCGCCGCGGCGCCGGTGCGCGGCATGCTGGCGGCGCTGACGGCGGGAATGAAAGCGGGGCGGACGCCCTTCGCCGATCGTGCCGCCGCGCTGCGGCCGGCGGTGCTGGCCTGCTTTGACCTTGCCGCCATTCTCCAGGCCGCGGTCGGGCCGCGCTGGTCCGGCTTCTCCGCCGCGCAGAAGACCGACCTCGCCGAGGCCTTCGAGACGTTCACGGTGGCGACCTGGGTGGCCAATTTCAACGCCGATGACGGGACCCGAGTCGCGCTGCTGGCGGAGCAACGCGCCGTGGGGGAGGATGTGGTGGTGGAGACCAGCGTGATCCCGCCCTCCGGCGACCCGACCCGGCTCGACTATGTGATGCGCAAGACGCCCGCCGGCTGGCGCGCGGTGGACATGCTGGTGGACGGCTCGATCAGCCGTGTCGCGGTGCAGCGCTCGGATTTCCGCGCTTTGGTGAAGGACGGCAGCGCAGCGCCGCTGATCGCCATGCTGCAGGACAAGGCGGCGGCACTCGCGCGGCAATAGAGCGGGATGATCGTTTGGATCATCTTCTTGGCGGCGGCCGCCGGGCTGGCGCAGGCGCTGGCGGGGTGGCTGGCGCTGCGCCGCTTTCGCCGTCGCACGATCGCGCCGTCGCCGCGCCTGCCCATCACCGTGCTGAAGCCGCTGCATGGCGACGAGCCGCTGCTGGAGGTGGCGCTGGCCTCGCTGTGCGCGCTGGAATACGGCCCGCTGCAAATCGTCTGCGGCGTGCAGGACCCCGAGGACCCCGCCATCGCCGTGGTGGAGCGGCTGCGCGCGCGCTTCCCCAGGCGCGACATCGCCTTGGTGGTGGATGCCACGCCGCATGGTGTGAACCGGAAAATCGGAAATCTTATCAATATGTTGCCGGTAGCGAAGCATGACACGCTGGTGATCGCCGATAGCGATGTGCACGTGACGGCAACCTATCTCGACGCCATCCTCGCCACCTTGGCCACGCCGGGCTGCGGGCTCGCGACACTGCTCTACACCGGCCGGCCCGCCAGCGATGCGCCGGCCGCCTTGCTCGGGGCCGCCTGGATCAACCACGTCTTCCTGCCCGGCGCCCTGCTCGCCCGCGCGCTCGGACGGCAGGATTGTCTTGGAGCCACCATGGCGCTGCGGCGGGGAACCCTCGATGCCATCGGCGGCCTCGAATCCCTCGCCGATGATCTGGCCGACGATCAGATGCTCGGCCGCCGCGTCCGCGCCAGCGGTCTGTCGGTCGGCCTCTCCGCTTCGGCGGTGGCGACGACGGTGCCGGAGGCCACGCTGGCCGCGCTGTGGCGCCACGAATTGCGCTGGGGCCGCACCATCCGCTCACTCGAACCGGTCGGCTTCGCGCTCTCGGCGCTGCAATACCCGCTGGCCTGGGCGCTCCTCGGGGTGGCGCTGAGCGGGGCCGCCTGGGCGGTGGTAGTGTTCCTCGCCGCCTGGTTGCTGCGCGCCGGGATCGCCCGCCTGGTGGAAGCCGAATTGCGCGGGATCGATGAAACACTTGCAACGCGGACGCCAATCTGGCTTTTCCCGCTGCGCGACCTCATATCCATAGCCGTTCTCCTGGCCAGCCATGCCGGCACCCGTGTCGAATGGCGCGGCCAGATCCTGCACGCCGCGCCGCCCGCATCCGGAAGCCCCTCGCCATGATGAAAACCCTCTTTCTCCAGCCTCCCTCCTTCGACGGGTTCGACGGCGGCGCCGGCTCGCGCTACCAGGCCAAGCGGGAGATCAAGAGCTTCTGGTTCCCCACCTGGCTCGCCCAGCCCGCCGCTTTGGTGGAAGGCTCCAAGCTGATCGACGCGCCGCCGGCCCGCCTGGGCATGGAGCCGGTGGTGGCCGCGGCCAAGCAACATGAACTCTGCATCATCCACACCTCCACCCCCTCCTTCGCGTCGGACGTGAAGGTGGCGCAGGCCCTCAAGGACGCGAATCCCGCGCTTAAAATCGGCCTGGTCGGCGCAAAGGTCGCGGTGCAGCCGGAGGAGAGCCTGCTCAAGGGCGCGCCGATCGACTTTGTGGCGCGCAATGAGTTCGATTTCACCATCAAGGAAATCGCCGAGGGGCGCGACTGGGCGAAAGTCGACGGCATCTCCTACCGCAACGCCGGCGGCGCCATCGTTCATAACAAGGACCGCGCCATCCTGCACAACATGGACGAGCTGCCCTTCGTCACCGAGGTCTATAAGCGGGACCTGCGCATCGAGGACTACTTCATCGGCTACCTCATGCACCCCTACGTCGCGAACTACACCGGCCGCGGCTGC
>CAIYPH010000855.1 GCA_903928045.1 uncultured Rhodospirillales bacterium | reverse complement strand
GGTCGGGCAGGTCGGCGATGGTGACCGAGCCGATCATGGTGCCGGCGTCGTCGAGGATGGCGCCGCCGGCCTTGAGCGTGCCGGCCTCGACCATCGGGGCGACGTTGGCGAGATGCGCGGGGCGGACGGCCTGGCGGCGCGCCGGAGCCCCCGCGTCGGTTCCGTCATAGGCGATGATGACCCATTGCGGCATGGCTCAGCCCCCCTTCACGCCCTGGGTGTTCATGTAAACGGAGTAAAGCCCGTGGCTGGCCGCCATGAAGAGGCGGTTGCGGTAGAAGCCGCCGAAACAGACATTGGCGCAGCGCTCCGGCAGCTTGATATGGCCGATCGGCGCGCCGGCGGGGTTGAAGATGCGCACGCCGTCCAGCTCCGGGTCGCCCATGCCCCAACCGCACCACAGGTTCCCGTCGATATCGACTCGGAACCCGTCCGGCGTGCCGCCGGCGGCGTCGATGAAGACGCGGCCATTGGCGAGGCGCTGGCCATCGAGCACGTCGTAGGCCCAGAGCTGGCGATGCGGCTCGGCGCGGGAGGCGACGACGTAGAGCAGGCGCTCATCGGGCGAGAAGGCGAGGCCGTTGGGGCCGGGAACGTCATCGGCGACCATGGCGATCGAGCCGTCGGGGTCGATCCGGTAGACCGCCGGTGTCAGCTCCTGCGGCGCCTTATGTCCCTCATAATAGCCGGAAATCCCGAAGGGCGGGTCGGTGAACCACACCGAGCCGTCGGATTTCACCACCACGTCATTCGGCGAATTGAGGCGGCGCCCCTGGTAGCTGTCGGCCAGCACCGTGATGCTGCCATCATATTCGGTGCGGGTAACGCGGCGGCTGTCATGCTCGCACGTCACCAGGCGGCCCTGGCGGTCACGCGTGTTGCCGTTGGAGTTGTTGCCGCGGCGGAAGACCGACACGGCGCCGGTTTCCTCCTCCCATTTCAGGATGCGGTTATTCGGGATGTCGCTCCACAGCACGTAGCGCCCATCGCCGAACCACACCGGCCCTTCCGACCAGCGGCAGCCCGTCGCCAGGCGTTCCACCGAGGACTGGGCGATGCGGTACTTCGCGAAGGACGGATCGAGCGTGACGATATTCGGGTCCGGATATCGCGTGCTGGGCTCCCACATGCTGGTTTCTCCTGTTTGTGTTATGGGGATGCTGCCTGATCCGGCGGCTGGCGCAAAGGCCGAACGCTGGGCTGCGTAAGCCGGTTGGCGCCCGCGGCGAAACCATGCTAATCGCCGCCGCCTCGATTGGCTCCCGGCGGCGGCAACGCGGACGGCGGATTCGGATATCGAGTTTCGACCGTCCCTCGGGGCGGAATTTGGCAACCAGTGAACCGGGCGTTGAACCGGCAGGCGGAAAAAGGAAGACCTATGAGCGAGATCGCCGAACGGGTGAAGCAGATCGTGGTCGAGCATCTCGGCGTCGAGGAAAGCAGGGTAACCATTGATGCGTCGTTCATCGACGATCTTGGCGCCGACAGCCTCGATACCGTCGAACTCGTGATGGCCTTCGAAGAGGCTTTCAGCATCGAGATTCCCGAGGATGCCGCCGAGAAGATCATGACCGTCAAAGACGCGGTCGACTATGTCGAGAAGCAGAAGGCGGCCTGAGTCCGCCCTCTCACTCTCGTGCGATGACGTTCCGGCCCGCGTAGGCCGCTGATTGGGGGATGGCAGTGATGCGTCGTGTTGTGGTTACCGGCATGGGTATTGCCTGCCCGCTCGGGGTCGGTGTCGAGCATGTGTGGAAGCGCCTGCTCAACAGCGAATCGGGGATCACCGCCATCCAAAGCTTCGATGTGGGCGAACTGCCGGCGAAGATTGCCGGCACGATCCCCAGCGGCCCCAAATCGGAGGGCAAGCTCGCCATGGCGGAGTGGATCGCGCCAAAGGACCAGCGCAAAATGGATCGCTTCATCCAGTTTGCCATGGTCGCCGCCACCGAGGCGGTCGAGGACAGCGGGTGGATGCCGACCGACGAGGAGGCGCGCTGCGCCACCGGCGTGATGATCGGCAGCGGCATTGGCGGCCTCGAGACGATCTACGAGACGACGCTGCAAATCCATGAGGGCAAGACGCGGCGAATTTCGCCGTTCTTCATCCCCGCGGCGCTGGTCAACCTGGCCTCGGGCCACGTGTCGATCAAATACGGCTTCAAGGGCCCCAATCATGCGGTGGTGACCGCCTGCGCGACCGGCGTGCATGCGATCGGCGATGCCGCGCGGCTGGTGGCGTTTGGGGATGCCGACGTGATGGTGGCCGGTGGCGCCGAGGCGGCGGTCAACATGATCGGGCTCGCCGGGTTCTCCGCGGCGCGCGCGCTCTCCACCGGATTCAACGATACGCCGGCGCGCGCGTCCCGCCCCTGGGACAAGGACCGCGACGGCTTCGTGATGGGCGAAGGCGCCGGGATCGTCGTCGTCGAGGAATACGAACACGCGAAGAAGCGCGGCGCGAAAATCTACGCCGAGGTGATCGGCTACGGCATGTCGGGCGATGCGCACCACATCACCGCCCCGGCCGAAGGCCATGAAGGCGCGTTCCGGGCGATGAAGGCGGCCCTGCGCAACGGCAAGGTGACCCCCGACCAGATCCAATACGTCAACGCCCATGGCACATCGACGCCGCTGGGCGATGACCTTGAGCTGGAGGCGGTCGAGCGCTTCTTCGGCGACAACGCCAAGACCCTGGCGATGTCCTCCACCAAGTCGGCAACCGGACATCTGCTCGGCGCCGCGGGCGCGATCGAGGCGATTTTCTCGATTCTGGCGATCCGCGACAACACCGCGCCGCCGACCCTGAACCTGGAGAGCCCGAGCCGCGAAAGCGTGATCGATCGGGTCGCTCAGACAGCGCAGGAGCGGCCGATCAACATGGTGCTGTCCAATAGCTTCGGCTTCGGCGGGACCAACGCAAGCATCGTGTTCGGCCGCACGGCCTGACACCGGCTGACGCATGCGCCTGCGTCCACTCGTCCTGACGCTGGCGATTCTGGGGGGGCTCGGCCTTGCCGGCGCCGCTGGTATGCGCGAAGGCCGTGTCCGCTACGTCGCCCCCGGCCCCCTCCAGCAGACGACGACCATCATCGTGCCGCACGGCACGCATGGCGAGGTCGGGGAAGCGCTCCAGAAGGCCGGGCTGGTGGCGGATGCGCGCAGTTTCAGCATCGCAGCCATGTTGACCGCGGGTGGTGGGCCGCTGCGGGCCTCGGAGTTCGTCTTCCCCGCCAATGCCAGCCTGCGGGACGTTCTGCTGATCCTGCGCACCGCCAAGCCGGTGCAGCACCGTCTCACCATCCCCGAGGGGCTCACCGCGGCGCAGATCGCCGTGCTGCTGGATCATGCCAGCGCGCTCGCCGGGGATGTGCCGGTGCCGGCGGAAGGAGCGCTGTTGCCGGAGTCCTATGCCTATGAACACGGCATGACCCGGGTGCAAATGGTGGAACGCGCCACCGCGGCGATGCAGCGCACGCTGGCGCGGCTCTGGGCGGAGCGGGACCCGGCGATCCCGCTGCAAGCCCCGCTGCAACTCCTCACCCTCGCCTCCATCGTCGAACGCGAAACCGCGCGGCCGGAAGAGCGGGCCCATATCGCCGGCGTGTTCCTCAACCGGCTGAAGCGCAACATGCCGCTGCAATCGGACCCGACGGTGATCTACGCCGCCACCGGGGGCGGCATGAGCGGCGGCCGGGTTGTGACCCGGGCCGATCTCGATGCCGACAATCCCTACAACACCTACCGCAATCCCGGCCTGCCGCCCGGGCCGATCGGCAGCCCGGGCCTCGCCGCCCTGCAATCCGTTGCCCGGCCGCTGGCCACGGATGAGCTGTATTTCGTCGCCGATGGCACCGGTGGCCACGTATTCGCCCGGACGCTCGAGGAGCATAACCGCAACGTCGCGCGCTGGCGGGCCACCCAGGCGGTCCCGCGCTGACACGCCTCGTGCGGCGGCGGTAAGAGCCTGACCGGAAAAGAGGTTGAGTGATTTCAGTTGGTTGTGATTCCGTAGGTTTGCGAGACACGACGGAGCCACTGATGCCCTGGACTGAAATCACTCGCCCGCAGTATCAGCGGGTGTCGGACCGGTATGCAAGC
>CAIYPH010000854.1 GCA_903928045.1 uncultured Rhodospirillales bacterium | reverse complement strand
TTTGTAATCCTAAATGAACCTACCGGACGGACTCTGAGGTCGACGGCGTTGCTGGAGAAGAACGACATCAAGTCACTCGGCGAGTAGAACCGGTCGGTGATCTGATTGGCCCCGACCCTGGCAACAAAATCCGCCTCAAAGAATGACACGCCAGTGACGTCGGGATTGGCGAAGCCGACGGCGAGCATGCCGGGATTGGCCAGCGTGGCAGGGTTGATCTGCACCGAGATGAACGACTGTTCGGGAGCGCTGGTCGACAGCGTATCGCCGACGTGCACCGCATGCAGCGAACCGGCCGCGACAATGTCGCCGCCGGCGAAGGCGCCGAGCACCGGGTCCGATCCCATCTCGGATTGCACTGCAAGGCGGGAAGGCAGGCCGATCACTTGGGCCGATCCCGCGTCGGGTGCCGCTCCGGCTATCAGGGGATTTCCCCAGGTGGTCACGGTGGAGGCCTTGGCAGCGGCGGCGGTTCCATGCCGTTCAGAGAACACCGTCGCCGATAGATTTAAGACTGTGCTGTCCGAACTCCCGGCGCTCCGAGACCCGGCAGCGGCCTCGCCTTCGTCCGAGGTGAGGACGGCATTGGCGATCGCCGACCCGTATCTACCAGAGCCGCCGGCCTCGCCACTCTTTGCGAAGGCCACCGCGCTGCTGCCGAAGCTGCCGGCGGCAACAACCTTGGCGAACGCAGTACCGTCGGTGGCGCCGTTCGCCGTCACGCCACCAACGGCGGACGCGGTGGCGGCAACCAAGCTGAGAGGCGCGATGGTGGTGTTGACCGCGGTGGCATTGCCGCCGTGGCTGTAAAAGCCGTCGGTCGTTTCGCCGCTATTGCCGCCATTGGCCGTGGCATTGGATTGCACGGCCGCGTCAAGGCCGGTCAAGTCCTGCTGGTTGAGCAGGGAGGTTGCATCGCCGCCATTACCGGCCTGACCGGCAGATGTGTTGCCGCCGTTGCCGCCGGTCGCGGTCTGGTTGAGCACCAGGGTGCCGCCGACATTCACGCCGTAAGCGGCGTGCACGAGCGTGGTGTCGGCGCCATTGCCGCCATTGGCCTCGGTGAAGTTGCTGGCGGTGGAGCCATCGCCGCCATTGCCGCCGGTGGCGACGACGGTGGCCGTCAGCGTCGCGGTGGCGCCGGGGGCGAGGGAGACGACATGGGCGGAGCCGGTGGCGGCGCCGCCGTTGCCGCCGCTGCCGTTGCTGAAGGGTTCGACGCTGCCGATCCCGGCGCCGCCATTGCCGCCGGTGGCGTAGGCCGAGGCGGCGGAGGAGCCGGCATCGGTGGCGTCCGCGGTGATCCAGGTGGTCGCAGTGGCGCTGGCCGCGCCGCCGTCACCGCCGGAGCCCAGGGCGTCCGTATAGACGGAGGGGGACTCGGAGGCGCCGTTGCCGCCGGTGGCCCAGGCGGCCCCGTTGGTGTTATGGGCGCTGATCAGCGTGTCGACCGCCGTTGCGGTGCCGGCCAGGCCGGGGGTCCCGGGGCCGTACATCTGGCCGGCATCGCCGCCGACCGCGGCGACCGAGGCCAGCACGGAACTGGTGGGAGCAGCGAAGCGGGTGTCGTTGCGCTGGAGCGAGGCGCTGGCGTTGCCGCCGTTGCCGGAGGAGCCGTCGGGGCCATAGATGGCACCGCCATTGCCGCCGGTGGCCAGTTCGCTGAGAGTCAGCGTGCCATCATGGGAGGTGCCGCGCGCGGCGTTGTCGATGGTGACCGCGCCGCCATTGCCGCCGGCGCCACCGAGGCCCAGGCCGCCATTGCCGCCCGTCGCGGCTGCGATGGCTTTTGCGTTCTGCGTCGCGGTCGCCGTCGCGATCACACTTTTGACGGTGCCGCCATTGCCGCCGTAGAGGCCGGTGCCGCCGTCGCCGCCCGAAGCGTTGGCCGCGACTGTCAGTTTGCCGGACCCGACGCCAGTATCGACCCCAGACGCGGCCGCGGCCGCCGTGCCGCCATTCCCGCCGTGCCCGAAGGCGGTGTGGGTCTGCCATCCGGTGCCGCCATCACCACCGCGGCCGCCAATGGCGTTGGCCGCGACCGATGCATCGCCGATGATGCCGGTATCCTGGATCACGTTGTTGGCGAAGCCGCCTCGCCCGCCGTCGCCGGCGGCACCCTGGTTGTCGGCAAGGTCGGCGCTGCCGCCGAAGCCACCCTGGCCGCCACGGGCATAATCGGTGATCGAGGTGACGCCGGACACGATGTCCTTCAGCGCGGCCGAGCCGCCGAGGCCGCCGGCGCCGCCATCGATGGCGCTGACGTTGCCGTCGGTGCCGTTGTGGCCATTCTTGCCATTTTTGAAGTTCATGACTGGCATGCGGGCATCCCCCTGGTTTGGTTGCGAAACAGCTCCGCGCTGTTGCAACACGGGCGGCGGCTTCGATTCTCCTGGGGACTATACCCGTTCTGTTTTATTTAAATAGGTCAAAAATTTTATTTTTTTAACATTAAGTTGATGCTGGGATGGCGCGCCTACCGCGGTATGCGGGCGCCAAGAGGCATCGTTTCCATGTGCATTGGGAGGAAGGGCGAACGTTCTTGATGTGAACGCGCGGGTGGGGCGCCCCATGCGCGGCCATTGGCTTGCACCGCGGAGCGGCGGGGGTGGGGCGGGGCGGAAGACCGTGTTTGCTCCCTTGATCGGAGGAGCGGCACGTTGCGATGACGCGGGCGATCGCGGCAGCGTCGCCCGACGGCGCGGAGGCGGCGCCAGGCGTGCCGCGGCGCGGACCTCGGCGCCGGTGGCGGTGAGTTGCGTGTCGGCGACGGCGTTGCCGGCTGCGAGGGTGTTGGCCGCATCGCCGCCCTGGGCGGTGGCGCTGGCGGTGACGTTGAGGCCGGTGGCGATAGCGACCGCCCGCGCGTCACCCGCCGTGCTGGGCTGCGCGACCGGGGGCGATACGTCGGTGCCGGTATGCCCGGCCGAGCCACCCACGGCGCTGGCCGTCACGGTGGGGTTGCTGAACGGGGTGTCGGTGCGGTTAACGGCGATGGCCTTGCCGGCGTGGCGGACCGTGGAATTCTCGCGCGTGAAACCGCCGGTGGCGGCGCTGGAGGTGGAGAGATAGACCGCCGCGGTATCGGCGACGCTGTCGGAGATCGAGAGCCGGGAGGCGGCGTCTCCGCCATTGCCGCCGACGGTGTTGGCGCTGACGGTCGGGATGCCCGACTTGCTGGTGGCTGACGCGGTCGCGTTCGCGGTGCCGGCGGCAGCTTGATGGTTGGTGTTATCCGCGCTTCCGCCGACATGCGAAAATATCGCGCCTGCCGGGGGAAGCAGGTGCTGAAAAATGCGGCTTCTTAATCGCGTTTTGGGGAAGAGGAGGAGAATGTTCTTTTTGTGAACAAAAAGAACCAAAAAAACTTTCTGTTCGATCCATGCCGCTGGCGTACGTTGCTCGGAAGGTCCGGAGCGGTACAAGCCAAAAGGATATACGTTTTTTGCTCCTTTTTTTTCAAAAAAGGAGCGCTTCCTACGGCTTGCCGGCGGTCCCGGCCCGCACATCACGGGCCGGGGGAAGGGATCAGGCGAGGACTTCGGCGTCCGCCGCGCGGCGTTCGAAGCGCTTGCGTTCGTGGGGGTCGAGGTAGCGCTTGCGCAGGCGGATGGCCGAGGGGGTGACTTCGACGAGTTCGTCGTCCTCGATATAGGCGATAGCCTGTTCGAGCGACATGCGACGGGGCGGGATCAGGAGCATCGCGTCGTCTTTGCCGGAGGCGCGGACGTTGGTCAGTTTCTTTTCCTTGATCGGATTCACGTCGAGGTCGGACTGGCGGGAGTGCTCGCCGAGGATGAGGCCCTCGTAGACCTTGTCGCCGGGGTCGACGAAGAGGGTGCCGCGCTCCTGGATGTAGAACAGGGCGTAGTGGACGGCCTCGCCGGGTTCGGTGGAGATCAGGCTGCCGTTGCGACGGCCCTCGATGGGGCCGCGCCAGGCGCCGTAGCCGTGGAACAGGCGGTTCATGATGCCGGTGCCGCGGGTGTCGGTGAGGAATTCGCCGTGATAGCCGATGAGGCCACGGCTTGGCATGATGAAGGTGATGCGCACCTTGCCGCCACCGGAGGGGCGCATGTCCTGCATCTCGGCTTTCCGCTTGCTCATCTTCTCGACGACGATGCCGGTATAGGGCTCGTCGACGTCGACCAGCACCTCCTCGATCGGCTCCTCGCGGGCGCCGGTTTCGGGGTTTTCGCGGGTCAGCACGCGGGGGCGGCCGATGGTGAGTTCGAAGCCCTCGCGACGCATGGTCTCGATGAGCACGCCGAGCTGAAGCTCGCCGCGGCCGGCGACCTCGAAAGCCTCGGACTCGTTCGATTCGGTCACCTTGATGGCGACGTTGCCTTCGGACTCGCGCAGCAGGCGGTCACGGATCTGGCGGGAGGTGACTTTCTTGCCCTCGCGGCCGCCGAGCGGGCCGTCATTGACGCGGAAGGTCATCGCGAGCGTCGGCGGATCGACGGGGATGGCGTGGCGGGGGGCGGTGAGTTCCATCGTGCCGATGGTATCGGGGATGGTGGCGTCGGTGAGGCCGGCAATGGCGATGATGTCGCCGGCGTGGGCCTCCTCGATGGTCACCCGCTCAAGCCCGCGAAAGCCCATCAGCTTGGTCAGGCGGCCGGTTTCGACCACGGTGCCGTCGCGGCGGAGCACCTTGAGCGGCATGTTGAGGCGCGCGGTGCCCTGCTCGATCCGGCCGGTCAGCACGCGGCCGAGGAAGTTGTCGTAGTCAAGGATGGAGGCGACCATGGCGAAGGGCGCGTCCTTGTCGAGCACGGGGGCTGGCACGTGGCGCAGCACCAGGTCGAACATCGGGGCGAGATCCTTGCGCTCGTCATCGAGGTTCACCACCGCCCAACCCTGACGGCCCGACGCGTAGAGCATCGGGAAGTCGAGCTGCTCGTCCGAGGCGTCGAGGGCGGCGAACAGGTCGAACACCTCCTCATGAACCTCATCGGCGCGAGCGTCCTGACGGTCGATCTTGTTGACCACGACGATCGGCTTGATGCCACGGGCCAGCGCCTTGCCGACCACGAACTTGGTCTGCGGCAGCACGCCCTCGGCGGCGTCCACCAGCACGATCGCGCCATCCACCATGCCGAGAATGCGCTCAACCTCGCCGCCGAAATCGGCGTGGCCGGGGGTGTCGACGATGTTGATGCGGGTGTTCTTCCACACCACCGAAGTACATTTGGCGAGAATGGTGATGCCGCGCTCGCGCTCAAGGTCGTTGCGGTCGAGCGCGCGCTCGGCCACCTGCTGGTGTTCGCGGAAAGAGCCCGACTGCTTCAGCAGCTGGTCGACGAGCGTGGTCTTGCCATGGTCGACATGGGCGATGATCGCGATGTTGCGGATGTCCATCGGGGGTCCGGTCGTGAATGAGGTGGGGGTATGTTGCGGCGCAACACATAGGCGATGCGCCGGCCGGAGGCGAGGGAAATCCGCCGCCGGCCGCGCAAGGCAGGGCGGCGCGGGCGGCGCGCTACTTGGCGGCCGAGCGGGTGATCGAGCGGATGTCCGGGCGCGGGCGGCCGGAGGCCTGGCCGATCTCGCGATCCTGCTGAGCGATGATTTCCTTCGCCGGCTCGTCGCCGTCGAGGCCGGTCAGCGCCGTCGCGGGCACGCGGCGGTTGGAGCTGCGGGTGCCGTCGACGTAATGCACGTCGAAGGCGACGAAGCTGGTTTCGATCTTACGCCTGGGCGGGGCCATGATCGTCCTCCTGCGTGGCGGATTGGGTGTCGGGCGCGGCATCGCGCTCGGCCTTGCGGCGCAGGACTTCTTCTTCCTGTTCGCGCAGCTTCGCTTCTTTCTTTGCCAGCTTGGCGCGATTTCGCTCCGCGCGTTGCTGGTTGTAGTTGACCTTGAATGCCATGATGTCCTTCCGCGCGTTGGCGTGGTGAATGGGGGGCGTCGTGAATGGGGGACGTCGCGAATGGGGCGTTGCCGGGCCGGGCTCAGCTCTTGCGGAGCTGGCTTTCGCGCACCACGCGCTCATGACTGTCGCGCACGTTCTTGACGCGGTACTGCATATCGGGCGTCTCGCTCGGCAGCTGGCGCGTCACGGTGTACGCGCCGGCGGGGACATTACCGTCAAGTCGGCCGAGCGATAGCTCAACGCGTTCGCCCACGGCATATCGATGGATCGCCATGTCGTCTCC
>CAIYPH010000853.1 GCA_903928045.1 uncultured Rhodospirillales bacterium | reverse complement strand
GTGGTGATCGCCGGCGGCGGAGCCAAAAGCGACCTCGCCTGCCAGATCCGCGCCGACATCATCGGCCGCCCGGTGATCCGCGTCAGCGGCGAGCCCGGCCTGATCGGCGCCGCCGCGCTCGCCTGGCACGCGCTGGGCGCCTACCCCACGCGCGCCGCCGCGCAGGCCGCGATGGTCCGGCCGGAGCGCGTGTTCCACCCCGCGCGAGACGGTGCCGCCCTTTATGACGCCTATCGGAGCCTCGCATGAGCTGGCGCCCCTTCATCGCCCGCTACGGCACCGCACTCGCCACCCTCGTGCTGTTCGCGGTCTTCGCCGCCACCGCGCGGAATTTCCTGGCCATGGGCAACCTGCTGGGGATCGCCAAGCATATCAGCCACATCGCCATCCTCGGGACCGGCTTCGCCTTGGCGCTGACGGCGGCGGAGCTCGATCTCTCCTTCGCCAATGTCTGCTCCCTCGCAGCGGTGACGACGGGGCTGCTGGTCCATCGCGGCTTGCCGCCCGGGCTCGCGGTGGCCGCCGGGCTCGGCATCGGCATTGCCTGCGGCCTGGCCAACGGGCTGATCGTGACGCTGCTCAAAGTGCCCTCCCTGATCGCCACGCTCGCCATCGCCGCCATCGCCAACGGCCTCGCCTTCATGCTCACCGATGGCGTCTCGGTGGTCGGCCGCTGGCCCGCCGCCTTCACCATGCTCGGGCGGGGTGACCTGCTCGGCATTCCCGCCTTGGCCTGCTGGATGGCCGCCGTCACCGGCCTCGCCTGGTTCCTGCTGAACCGCACCCGCCTCGGCTTCCGCCTGATCTGCACCGGCGAGAACCTGAATGCCGCCCGCCTCGCCGGCCTGCCGGTGCGCCGCCTCAAAATCATCGCCCTCACCCTCTCGGGCGGCGCGGCGGGGCTGGCCGCCGTGCTGCTCACCGCCTCGCTCTCCTCGGCCGCCCCCAACATGGCCGGGGATTTCCTGCTCACCGCCATCGCCGCCGTGCTGCTGGGGATGACGATGTTCCGGCCCGGCCGCGCCAACATTCCGGGCACCCTGGTCGGCGCGCTCACCATCGGCATGCTCGGCAATGGTTTGGTGCTGTTGGGCGCGCCCTATTACGTGCAGGATATCTGCCTGGGATTGATCATCATCGGGTCCGTCGCCGCCTCGGCGAGCGTGCTGACGCGGGCGGCCTTCGAAGTCTAGGAGAACCACATGCGGCTGATCGCCTTCATCCTCGCTCTGGCGCTGACCAGCTTCGGCGCCCAAGCGAAACCCCTCACCATCGGCATCGTCGCCTTCCAGATGTCGTCCGAAACCCATGCCCGCGCCGCCAACGCCGCCGCCGAGGCGGCCAAGGCCAAGGGCTGGTCGGTCACGCTGCTGAACTCGCGCGGCTCCATCCCCGAAAGTGCGGCGCAAATCGAAAACCTCATCGCCGCCAAGGTCGATGCGCTGGTGCTGTGCATGAGCAAGCCGGTCGAGCTCGACGCGCAGATGAAAGCCGCCAAGGATGCCGGGATCGCCGTCATCACCATCGCGTCGGGCACCTCGCCGCACACGCTGTTCGACATCCAGGCCAATGAATTCCAGGTCGGCTCGGATGCGGCGCTCTACCTCTTCGGCCTCATCAACTATCGCGGCGCCATCCTCACCGAGCGGTTCGAGGGCAATCTCGCCACCCGCATCCGCGGCCGCATGCTCGATGCGGTGCTGGCCGAAAACACCGCCGTCTCCGTGCTCGCCAGCCACTCCATGGCCCGCACCGCCACCTGGCAGGAAGATGTGCGCGCCGGCATGGGCGCCCTGATGCAGCGCGAAAAGGGCAAATTCGCCGGAATCTGGGCGAGCTTCGACGGCCAGGCCTTCGTCATCGACGACCTATTGCAGCAGGACGGCGTGAAGAAAGGCCAGATCCCCATCGTCTCCGCCGATGGCGGCCAGCAGACCTTCGCCCGCATCCGCGATCCCAACAGCCTCATCGTCGCCACCGTCGCGGTGCCGTTCGAGCAGATGGGCGAAAAATCGGTGGCCGCGCTCGAGACCATCGTCGCCCAGGGCAAGCCGCGCGATAGCGTGGT
>CAIYPH010000852.1 GCA_903928045.1 uncultured Rhodospirillales bacterium | reverse complement strand
GTGCATGGTCAGCAGGAACAGCCCGTTTTCGGCCAGCGCGCCGTCGAACTCCGCCTTGAAGATCTCCTCCACCGAGGAGGGCGGCGTATAGGGCCGCAGGCCGGAGAAGCGCTGCATGTTGAAATACACCGCGTCATCCCTGATCCACTCCGGCGGCAGCTCCACCACCCCCGTCGGGTTGCCATCGGCCAGCAGCTCATAGGGCTCGTCATCGGCCATCAGCGAGCTGTCGTACAGCAGCCCCATCTCGACGATGATGCGCAGCGTATTGGGCGAGAAATCCCAGCTCGCCGTGCGCATCCCCACCGGCGCCCGCCCGGCCAGGCGATCCAGCACGTCGGCCGCGCGATAGCTCAGCTCGCGTTCGGCCATGAACGGCAGCGAGGTGTTGCGCTCATGGATCCAGGAGTGGATGCCGATCTCATGCCCCTCGGAGGCCACCGCGCGCACCTCGTCGGGGTGCAGCAGCGCGGACACCGCGGGGTAGAAGAAGCTCGCCGGCACGCTTTCCCGCTCCAGCAGCTTGCGAATGCGCGGCACGCCCTGCCGCGCGCCATACTGGCCCTGGCTGATGCGCATCGGGCTTTCGTCGCCATCGCGCAGCGGGATGGTCTCGTGGTCGGCGTCGAACGACAGCGCCACCGCGCATTGCGCCCCGTTGGGCCAGGTCTTCGGCGACAGACTCCGCCCGGCCCGCGCCCGCTCGACGATGCGCCGCCACACCTCTTCCGGCCATTCCCAGGCCTCGCCTTCGGGATGTGGGGGGGAATCGCTCATCGTTCTGGTCCCTTTCGGCTCGTGACAGGGTATGCTGCGACGAATCTGGGTGAACGGGAAGTTAAGGAAGGAAGCAAGCGGTTCTTTTTTGAAAAAAAGAACCAAAAAACTTTTATCCATTGGCGGCGGAGTGTCCCCAGGCGGTGGCGAGGCAAACGAATAGAAGTTTTTTGCTTCTTTTTTTCAAAAAAGCAGCGCTTCCTTGCTACCTTCGATACACCAGATACACCGTCGGCAGCTCCACCCGCGCGAAACCCTCCCCCAGCACCACCGCCTCGGCGGCCGGCAGGTTCGCGGTGGCCGGCGAGAGCACCACGGTGTCGATCCCCGCCCGCAGCACCTCGGCCAGCGCCGGGCGCGGGTCGCGCGGGAAGGGCAGCCCGCTGATCCAGTCATGCGCCAGCGACAGGTTCTCCCCCAGCTCCCGCCGCCCGTCGAAGGCGAGCTGCTTCGGCGCGTCGAACTCGCGGAACGTCGCCAGCATCTGCCGCGCCGAGAGCATCGGCAGCACCGTCGAAAGATCGCGCGCCGCCAGCATCCGCCCGGGCGGCAGCCGATCGAGCAACAGCCGCGCCGCCGCCAGCGCCCCGGGTTCGGCCTTCACGGCGAGCGAGGGGAAGCGCAGCGCCGGGTCCGCGAAGGGCGAGGGCGGCTGGTGGCGCACCCCCAGCAGCACGGCCAGCGCCAACCCGCCGGCGAGCCCGAGCGGCACCAGGAACCGCAGCGCCCGCACCGCGATCAGCGAGCCGATCCCGGCGCCGACCGCCAGCAGCACCGGCCCGGCATAGGCCAGGCGCCACATCGCATCCGCCGAGGTCAGCCGGCTGACGATGAAATCGGCCGAAGGTGGCCAGGCCAGCGGCACCGCCAGCGCCGCCGTCCACAGCGTGAACCAGCCGAGCAGCCGCGTCCGCCGCCCCAGCGCCAGCCCGGCCAGCCCCACCACCAGCGCCAGCACCGTCGGCGCCGTCACGCTGCCGAACACGATCACCAGGATTTCGTGCAGATTGCTGGCGATCACGCTGGGGAACAGCGCCTCCCCGCCGGCGAGCCCGCGATAGAACGGCAGCACCGCCAGTGCCGGATAAGCAAACACCGCCAGCGCCGCCAAAGCCGGCTGCCAGATGCGGGTCGGCGGCAGATAGACCAGCCAGAACGTGCCGCCCGCCAACCCCACGAGGATCGGCAGATAGAACGCCGCGGTGGTCGACAGCCCCATCCCCACCATCCCCAGCAGCCACAGCCGCACCCAATCCGCCGCGCGGCCCTGGCGCATGGTGTCGAGCGTCACCGCGATCGCCAGCGGCGCGATGGCCGCCGTCAGCACCACCTTGCCTTGCCAAATCCGCAGCAGGCCGAAAAACGCCACGCCGCGGTGGGTGGTGCCATCCAGCACCATCAGCAGCAGGATCGCCGCCATCCCCGCCAGCGCCGCCCCGCTGGTGTGGCTGATGCGGGTCAGCGCGCAGTACCAGGCAAACGGCACCAGCGCGCCCACCAGCGCCGGCAGC
>CAIYPH010000851.1 GCA_903928045.1 uncultured Rhodospirillales bacterium | reverse complement strand
GCGGACCTTGCCGGCATCGGTGGTGGGGAGGGTGCGGGCGATGGCGCCAAGACGAACCTTGCCGGCGTCAGCGGTCGGAAGCGTGATTGTGGTCATGGCGTCGAGTCCTTCTTTTTCGGATACGAGCCTAGCGTTGCTGCTCGGCCCGGTTGAATGAAGGTAATCAAACACCAACTTCCGCGTGCGTGCGTTTTAACGACGTTAAGACGTCGTTAAAACGTGCAGTGAACGTTTAATTGACGATTCTGGATGGGGAGATCTGCCCGCCGCAGGGCCCGGCGGCAAATGTGCGGCCGGGAAGTGCAGTCACTCGCCCGCCTGACTATAGGATAGATTCGATATCATAATAATATCGTTAAACCTGCGCGACGCCGAGCCGCCACCGCATCCTTCACCCGGCGTCTCAAGAAATAGTTAATAACACCCGACAACAGCGTTAATTCGTCACCGGCGTCACGATATTAAGCGGCTGTCCCGCCCACTGTGAGCGCGGTGAGTTTCAACGTCGGCTGGCCAACCCCGACCGGGACGCCCTGGCCGTTCTTGCCACAG
The DNA here is from genome assembly GCA_903928045.1 of uncultured Rhodospirillales bacterium. The sequence goes on along the minus strand of CAIYPH010000851.1, from coordinate 4,548 downwards.
GTACCGATTCCCGGATCGAGCCCGGGGTCATTGCCGATCATCGCCACCTTGGTGAGCGCATCCGGCCCGTTGCCGATCAGTGTGGCGCCCTTGACCGGCGCCGTCACCTTGCCGTCCTCGATCAGGTAAGCCTCGCTGGCGGAGAAGACGAACTTGCCGGAGGTGATGTCGACCTGGCCGCCGCCGAAATTGACGGCGTAGAGCCCCTTTCTCACCGAGCGGATCATCTCATCGGCGGTGCTGTCGCCGCCGAGCATGATGGTATTGGTCATCCGCGGCATTGGCGCATGGGCGTAGGACTGGCGGCGCCCATTGCCGGTCGGCCGCACGCCCATCAGGCGCGCATTCAGCCGGTCTTGTAGATAGCCGCGCAGATAGCCGTCCTCGATGAGAACGGTGCGCGAGGTCGGCGTGCCTTCGTCGTCCACCGTCAGCGAGCCGCGGCGGTCGGGGAGGGTTCCGTCATCCACCACCGTCACCCCCGGGGAGGCGATCCGCTGGTTCATCAGCCCGGCGAAGGCCGAGGTGCCCTTGCGGTTGAAATCGCCCTCGAGCCCGTGGCCGATCGCCTCATGCAGCAGAATACCCGGCCAGCCCGCGCCGAGCACCACGGGAAACTCGCCGGCGGGCGCGGGGCGGCTGTCGAGATTGACCAGGGCCTGGCGCAAGGCCTCGTCCACCGCGCCGCGCCATACCGCCTCGCCGGTGACATGCGCGTAGTCGAACCGCCCACCGGTGCCGAAGCTGCCGGTCTCGCGCCGGCCGTCCTTTTCCACCACCACCGAGACGTTGAGCCGCACCAGCGGCCGCAGATCGGCGACCCGCACCCCGTCGGCGCGCATGATCTGTACCGCCTGCCATTCCCCGGTGATCGAGGCCATCACCTGGCGCACGCGGGAATCCGCGCCGCGCGCGTAGGTGTCGATCTCCGCCAGCAGGCCGGTGCGCTTAGCGAAATCCATCGAGGCGAAGGGGTTGGCCGGCGAATAGAGCCGGGCGTTGCTGGCATGCGGCGCCTCGGCGGCGACGCCGGAATGGCCCGCGGAGATGGCGCCGACGCTCGAAGCGGCGCGGCGCAGTGCCTCCTCGCTGATTTCCCCGGCATGGGCGAAGCCGGTCGCCTCGCCGGCCACCGCGCGCAGGCCGAAGCCGAGCGAGGTATCGAAGCCGGCGCTGCGGATGCGGCCGTCATCGAGGCTGATCTGCTCGCTTTCGCGGTATTCGAGGAACAGCTCCCCGTCATCGGCATGGGCCAGCGCCCCAGCCAGCAGACGGGCCGCGGTATCGCGATCCAGCGTCGCGCCGGGGCGGTCGAAAAACAGCGCGTCGGTGGTGGCGAGCGGGGTCAGGCCGGAGGGAGCGGACATGAGGTATCCTGGGATGAAGGGGGGCGCGTGGCGTGCAGCAAGGCGACCGCCGCGCTCAGGACGAGCACGGCCAGCACCTGGTGGGCGGTACCGAGGGCAGGGGGTACCACCCAAAGCAGCGTCATCACCCCGAGTGCGTACTGGGCGAGCACTGCGACGGCGAGGAGGAACAAAGGCCGTGCCGCCGGCGCGTCGCCGAGGCGGGGCAGAAAACGCAGCGCGGTCCACAGCACGGCCGCCGCGGTGAGGGTGGCCAGCAGCCGGTGATCGAACTGCACGGCCGGGATGTTCTCGGTGAGGTTGCGCCAGACGGGCGTGAGGTCGGCATAGCCGGCGGGGACCAGCCGGCCGTCCATCAAGGGAAAACTGTTATAAGTGAAGCCCGCCTTCAGCCCGGCGACGAAGCCGCCGGCCAGGATGGTCAGCGCGGCGAGCCCGGTGAGCCCGATTGCCAGCCGGCGCAGCGCGGGCGGCGCCGGCGCGCGGGCCGGCCGCCATTCGTTCAGGCCCGTCCATAGCAGGGCGACGTAGAGTGCGAGCGCCAAGGCGAGGTGGATTACCAGGCGATAGGGCGAGACCGCGGTGCTCTCGGGGAAGAAGCCGGAGGCCACCATGAACCAGCCGACCGCACCCTGCGCGCCGCCCAGCACGAACAGGAGCCCGAGCCGCGGCAGCAGGCGCCGGCCGATCACGCCGCGCCAGGCGAACCAGATCAGCGGCAGGATGAAGGCGACCCCGATCAGCCGCCCCCAGGCGCGGTGCGTCCATTCCAGCCAGAAGATCTGCTTGAACCCGGCGATGCCGAAGCCCTTGTTGATCAGCTCGTATTGCGGGATTTTCTGATACAGCCCGAACAGCCGCTGCCACTCCGCCTCGGTGAGCGGCGGCATGGTGCCCATGATTGGCGCCCATTCCATGATCGAGAGACCCGAGCCAGTCAGCCGCGTGGCACCGCCGAGGCCGATCATCACCAGGATCATACCGCACATCGTGAACAGCCATCGCGCGACGCGGCGGCGATCACGGTTATGGTGCTCGGCGGGGAAGCTGTGGGCGTCGAACGGCATGGCCCATCATATAGGGCGCATCGGCTGGGAAACAGGGTGCGCTCAGCGGCGCATGCCAACCTTGCGCCCGACCCAGTCCGGCGGCGCGACGCGGGCATGGGCGGCGGCGGTCTCCTCCAGCCGACGGCGCTGCGGCGCGGGCCAGGGGACGACTTTGCGGCTGCCGAGATCGACATGCAGCATCACCGCCTCCCAGCAGCAGGCGCGGCGCATGTCATGTGCGCGATACATCTCCTGGGCGATGTGGACGCGCTTGGCATCCACCGCCAGCACCCAGCTATGGATGCGCACGCGCTCGCCTTCCAGCAACTCCTGCTCGTAGAGCGTGTGGGTCTCGGCGGCGAAGGGGCTGCAGTTCTCGCGCTTGGTATAGGCCCAGTCGAGATCCCATTCGGCGGAGATGAGATCGAGCGCATGGTCGAACATCACCAGGTAGTAGGCGAGGTTCATGTGGCCGTTGGGGTCGATCCATTCGGGCTTCACCACGCCCTCGAAGCGGTCAAAGGGGGTGGGGAAATCCTCCATCAGCGCGCTCCGGGAATGGCGATCGGCCGGCCGGCCCAGTCGGGCACCGGGAGGGCGGCATGGGCAGCGGCGGCGGCTTGCAGGCTGCGCAGCTGGGGCTCCGGCCAGGGTGCCACGCGGCGGATGGAGAGATCGACGTGCAGCGACAGCATCTCGAACGTCGCCGCCCGCTTGCCGTCATGCAGGCGGAACAGCTCATGCACCGTGTGCAGGCGCTTTGAATCGAGCCCGATGATCTGGCTTGAGACGCGACCGCGCTCGCCGAGCAGCATCTCGTTCTCGTAGGAGATATGGGCGCGGGCGGTGAAGGTGCCGTTGGTCGTGGTTTGCTTGTAGGTGGCGCCGATGCCCATCTCCTCCCACATCACGTCGGTCGCGAGATCGAAGATGACCATGTAGTAGGCCATGTTCATGTGGTTGTTGCTGTCGATCCAGGCGGGCAGCACCTCGGCCTCGTAGCGGACGAAGGGGGTCGGGAAACTCATCGAAGGTCTTTCGTTTAGGACAGCGCATCCCAGCCATAGTCCAGGAGCGGCATGATGGCGGCGGCGAAGTCCGCGATATCGCCGACCAAGGCAGGGCTGCGCAAGGCGGCATCGGCGATCGGGCGATGCACCACGAGATTGCGCAGCTTCACCGCCCATTCGACCGGCGTGCCGGCGGCGATGTCGTAGCCGCGCGGCAGGCGGGTGAGCGATTCCTCGCGGGAGAATTCGAGCCCTGCCGACTGCAACCGCGTCTCCAGGGCCAGGAACTCCTTGGCCCCATAGGCGATGGAATCGCGCAGCCTGGAGAGCTGCGAGGGGTCGGCATGGTAGAACCCGGTCGCGGCGAAGCTGCCGGTGGGATCGAGATGAATGTAGAGCAGGCCCAGCGTGTTCTTGCGCCCATCGCGCGTCAGCACCGCCCCGGCATGGGTCTTGTAGGGCGCCTTGTCCTTGCTGAAGCGCACGTCGCGATGGATGCGGAACAGGCCGCGCTTGGCATCGCCGGTGAGCGGGATTGAGCGTCGGGCGAGTTCCTCGGCGACGTCCTCGATCAGCGCGGCCATCGGTGCCTTTACCGCGCGCTCATAGCGGGTCTTGTTGTCGTTGAACCAAATGCGGTCCTGGTTGGCCGCCAGTTCGGTGAAGAACTGCGTCGCGTCCGGCGTGAAACCTTGGAATCGCCCGGTCATGCCGGCTACCGCCCCCTTGCTCATTGATCCGCCAAGTCTGCCCGCGAACCACCGGCCCGGGAAGGCCTATTCCCGGCGCAACAGCCGGTCATTGAGGAAAGTGAAAACCCGCCACGGCCGGAAGCTTGCCCTGAGGGCGGCCTCGTCATAGTCGTCCCGCACCCAATCGATGAAGGGTTTGCGGCCCTCGCCTGTGGCGGCGTAGAGGCGGAAAAATGCGTCGAGGACGCCGGTTGGCGAGAGGGCGATATGCAAATAACGGAGCGAAAGCTGCCGCGAGGCGGCCGCCGCCGTGCCGCCCTCGAACAGCACGACCAGCCCTGCGGCGAGGCCGGCGCGGTCGGCGCCCGACTTGCAGTGCAGCAGGACGGGGAATGCGGCGGCCCAATAGAGGTCGTGGAAGCGCAGGATG
>CAIYPH010000850.1 GCA_903928045.1 uncultured Rhodospirillales bacterium | reverse complement strand
GGGCGGCCGCTGGATGCGGCGATGTATGATGCGTCGCGCTGGATCATCGAGCCGCATTTCCATCTGTACGACTGCTGCCAAGAGAATGATGGGGCGGCGGCGGTGCTGGTGGTGCCGGCGGAGCGGGCGCGGGATCTGCGGAATACGCCGGCGTATCTGATGGCGTGCGGGCAGGGGAGTGACCATCGCAGCGCGGCGCCGGTGCATAACATGCCGGATTATCCGGGATCGCATTTCAAGAGCCTGGCGCCGCGGATGTATGCGATGGCGAAGATGGGGCCGGCCGATATGGGCATCGTGCAGTGCTACGAGAATTTCACCGGGGGCGTGTTGATGAGCCTGGTGGAGCACGGGCTGGTGGCCGCGGATGCCGCGAATGAGGTGCTGACGGCGGAGAATTTGATGGTGGAGGGCGGTTCCATGCCGCTCAATACGTCGGGCGGCAATCTCGCGGAGTGCTACATGCACGGGCTGGAGATGGTGATCGAGGCGGTGCGGCAGATCCGCGGCACGGCGATCAATCAGGTGAAGCGCAATGACGCGGCGATTGTGATCGGCGGGCCGATGGTGACGCCGGTGAGTTCGCTCATTCTGGGATCGGAGGCGACGCTGTGAGCACCTATCTCCCCGCCGGGCTGCCGGCGCCGACCACCGCGCCGGACGGGCTGGCCGATCCGTATTGGCAGGGCACGCGGGAGGGCAAGCTGCGTATCCAGAAATGCCGGGGGTGCGGGGCCTGGCAATGGGGGCCGGAGTGGATCTGCCATCGTTGCCACAGCTTCGATCTCGGTTGGGAGGAGATCGCGGGCAAGGGGCGTATCTACAGCTATCAGCGGCCGTACCATCCGGTGCATCCGGTGCTGAATGGGCATGGGCCCTATATCGTGGTGCTGGTGGAACTGCCTGATTACGGCGGGGTGCGGATGGTGGGCAATCTGCTGGGCGATCCGCGCCAGGAGGTGGAGATCGGCGCCGCGGTGGAGGCGGTGTTCGAGCCGCATGACGCGGCGACGCCGCCCTACACGCTGGTGCAGTGGCGGCGTTCCGGCTGAGGTTCGGCGAAGCGGGTCAGAACGACAATTCGGCGGGGATGTCCTCGGCGCGGGCGCCGGACTTGATGATGCCCTGGATCAGCCATTCGCGGATCTGGCCGGTGCCGCGGTTCATGTCGATATAGGCGTCGACGACTTCCTTGAAGCGAGTGTCGGCCTCACGGCGCAGGCCGCAGCAGGAGGGCAGCGCCACCGTCGGCGTGCCGAGCAGGCGGAAGGTGCCGAGGCTCGGGTTTTTGGCGATGGCGGTGATCCCCAGCATCGCAGCCAATACGTCGACGTCGGCGCGGCCGGCGGACATGCCGAGAATGGCGTCGTCGCGGTTCTTGTAGGCGGTGATGGTGGATTTGGGCGCGAAGCGGCGGGCGGCGACTTCGTGGACGGAGCCGAGGTCGCAGGCGACGCGGACTTCGGGCTTGTTGATGTCACCCCAGGTGGAGGGCTCGAAGCCCTTCTTGGCGACCACGCCGAAGGGATGCACCAGCACCGGCTTGGTGAAGCCGATGGAAAGCGCGCGCGCCGGGGTGGGGTTGAGGGCGAAGGCGAGATCGACTTTGTTGGACTGAAGGTCGAGCACCGAGTTGCCGTAGGTGCTTTCGACGAATTCGAGCTTGGCTTCCCATACTGCGGCGATGCCCTTGGCCATCTCGACACAGGCGCCGGACCATTCACCGGAGGCGATATCCTTGAAGAAGTAGGGCGCCTCGCCGGCGAGGCCTGCGACGCGGAGGACTTTTGTGCGGGTGATGCGCTCGAAGGTGCTTTCATTGGCCTGGGCGCGGGCGCCGCTGGTGATGGCGAAGGTGGCGAGTGCGGCGAGGCCGCCGCCGATGGCGCGGCGCGAGAGTTGGGTGGTCATGTCAGTCCCCTCATTGTGGTTCACATACCAAGATAGGCACGGCGGACCGCCGTATCGGAAGCGATTTCCTTGGCCGGGCCGGACATTACGACGCGGCCGGTTTGCAGCACATAGGCGCGATCGGCGATTTCGAGCGCCTCGGCGAGGCGTTGCTCGACCAGCAGCACGGTGACGCCGAGGTCGCGGATGCGGGTGACGGCGGCGAGGATGTCATCGACCAGCTTGGGCATGATGCCCTGGCTCGGCTCGTCCAGCATCAGGAGGCGCGGCTGGGTCATCAGGGCGCGGCCGATGGCGAGCATTTGCTGTTCGCCGCCGGAGAGGGTTTCGGCGCGCTGGCTGAGGCGTTCCTGAAGGCGGGGGAAGAGTTCGAAGACCAAGGCGAGCGGTTTGAAGCGGTCGGGCGTGCCGCGCTTGGCGTAGGCGCCGAGGCGGAGATTGTCTTCGACGGAGAGGCGAGGGAACAGGCGGCGGCCTTCGGGGACCAGACCTACGCCCATGCGGGCGATGGCATGGGCCTTCACACCGCGCAGGGCCTGGCCGTCGAAGGTTATGGCGCCTTCGATTGCGACCTGGCCGGCGATGGATTTCAGTAATGTTGACTTGCCGGCCCCGTTGGCGCCGACCACGGCGACGATTTCGCCTTTCGCAACATCGAGCGAGACACCTTGCAGTGCCTTGAGGCCGCGATAGGAGGCGGATAGCCCATCAATCCGCAGCATAGCGGTCTCCCAGGTAGGCGCGGATCACCTCGGGGTTGCGCACGATCTCGGCGGGGGCGCCGATGGTGAGCACGCGACCGAGGTTGAGCACGACGGCGCGGCTGACCAAAGGGAGCACGACCTCCATGACGTGTTCCACCATGATGACCGTGATACCGCGGCGCTGCACGGCGCGGACGAGTTCTACGCCGCCTTGCGCCTCGGTGGGGGTGAGGCCGGTGAGCATTTCATCGAGGAGGAGGATACGCGGCTCCGTCGCGAGCGCGCGAGCCATTTCGAGCCGGCGCTTTTCGGGCGGGCTAAGCGACCAGGCCGGACGATCCGCCTTGGCGTCGAGGCCGCAGAATTCGAGCGTCTCCTGGGCTGCCCGCATCGCCATCTGTGGCCGCGCGGTGCGGGCAAAGGCGCCGACCATGACGTTCTCCAGCACGGTCATCGAATCGAAGCTGCGCACGACCTGGAAGGTGCGGGCGATCCCGCGGCTGGCGCAGGCGACCGGGCCGAGGCCTGAGATGCGCTGGCCGTCGAGGCGGATTTCGCCGGCATCGGGGGTGACTTCGCCGGAGATCGAGTTGAACAGCGAGGTCTTGCCGGCGCCGTTGGGGCCGATCAGGCCGAGGATTTCGCCGGCTTCGACGGTGAAGGAGATGTCGGCGTTGGCGGCGACGCCGCCGAAGGACTTGGAGACGCCGTTGATCTCAAGGAGCGCCATTGTTGCGGCCTCCGAACAGGCTGACCAACCCTTGCGGGCGGGCGAGGGCGACGAAGATGATCATGGCGCCGTAGAGCATCAGGTCCACCCCGCGGCCGGAGCCGCCGAGATAGGAGCTGGAGAGTTCCTTCAGCGGGATCAGCAGGGCGGCGCCGAGGATGGGGCCCCACAGGGTGCCGACGCCGCCGAGCACGGCGGGCAAGGCGATAAGGATGGAGAAATGCCCGGCCATCACGCTGTCCGGGTCGATATAGCCGACATAGAGGCCGTAGATGGCGCCGCCAAGGCCGGTGAAGAAGCCGCTGATGGCGGCGGCTGCCATCTTGGAGGCGAAGATGTTCACACCGAGCGAACGGGCGGCCACCGCGTCATCCTTCACCGCGCGCCAGGCGTAGCCCCAGCGTGAGCCCTCGATGAGCCAGGCGGCGAGCCAGGTGGCGGCGACAAAGGCGAGGACGAGATGGAGGTAGGGCAGCTTGTCCTTGCCGAATTGCAGGTTCAGCAGCGAGGGCTTGGCGATGGGGATGTAGACGCCGGTGGAGCTCGGAATAGCACCCG
>CAIYPH010000849.1 GCA_903928045.1 uncultured Rhodospirillales bacterium | reverse complement strand
GTCGTCGTCGACCCCGCCTCCAACTGGCCGCTGTTCGCCGAGAAGGCCCGCCAGCTCATCACCGTCGACAAGGTCGCCGCGGTGTTCGGCTGCTGGACCTCGGTGTCCCGCAAGTCCGTGCTGCCGGTGTTCGAGGAGCTCAACTCGATCCTCTTCTACCCCGTGCAGTATGAGGGCGAAGAGTCCTCGAAGAACGTGTTCTACACCGGCGCCGCGCCGAACCAGCAGGCCATCCCGGCGGTCGACTATCTCGCCAAGGAAGAGAAGGTCCAGCGTTGGGTTCTCGCCGGGACCGACTACGTCTACCCGCGCACCACCAACAAGATCCTCGAGGCGTACCTGAAGTCCAAGGGCGTCAAGGACGAGGATATCATGATCAACTACACGCCGTTCGGCCATAGCGACTGGCAGAACATCGTGGCCTCGATCAAGAAGTTCGGCACCGCCGGCAAGAAGACCGCCGTGGTCTCCACCATCAACGGTGACGCCAACGTTCCCTTCTACAAGGAACTCGGCAACCAGGGCGTGAAGGCGACCGACATTCCGGTCGTGGCGTTCTCGGTCGGCGAAGAAGAGCTGGCGGGCATCGACACCAAGCCGCTGCTCGGCCACCTCGCCGCCTGGAACTACTTCCAGTCCGTGAAGAATGCCGACAACACCGCCTTCATCGCGAAGTGGAAGGCCTACACCAAGAACCCGAAGCGCGTCACCAACGACCCGATGGAAGCCCATGTGATCGGGTTCGCCATGTGGATCAAGGCAGTTGAGAAGGCCGGCACCACCGACCCGAAGGCCGTCATCGACGCCATGATCGGCATCTCCGTGCCGAACCTGACCGGTGGCTACTCCGCGATGATGCCGAACCATCACATCACCAAGCCGGTGCTGATCGGCGAAGTGAAGGCCGATGGCCAGTTCAACGTGGTGTGGCAGACCAAGGGCACCGTGGTCGCCAACGAGTGGTCGCCCTACCTCGAAGGCTCGAAGGACCTGATCGCCGACTGGCGCTCGCCGCTGTCCTGCGGGAACTTCAACGTCAAGACCGGCAAGTGCGGCGGCGCCTCCAAGTAATCGCCCTGCTTGACCAGACCAGCCTGACAGCGAACGAAGGGGGCGGGCCGCAAGCCCGCCCTTTTCCACCCCACAAGAAGAGGCGCTCATGCCCCTGCTCCGCCGCCTGATTTTCCTCGCCTGCCTCGCGCTGATCGCCGCCTCGCTCGCGCAGCCGGCCATGGCGCAGGATGACCCTTTCGCGGGGCTCGCCGGCGACAGCTTCGACGATATCCGCCACGGCATCGAGACGCTTGCCACCTCCGGAGCGCCCACCGCCGCCGCCGTGATCGCCGCCCTCCAGGAGGGCAACCTCTATTCCGGCCCCGATGCCGCCCTGTTCATCAAGACCGATGACGGCTGGCTCGACGCCCGCACCGGCAAGCCCGCGACCGAGGTCGCCGAGGATGCGCTGAGCCCGGTGAAGATGAACAACGGCGTGCGCCGCGCCGCCGAGGCCGCGATGGGCAGCCTGGAGCTATATTCGCCCGACGCTGCCACCCGCCGCCACGCCGCCGAGGCGGTGCTGAAATCGCGCGATCCCGCCGCGCTCGAAGGCCTCACACGGGCGCTCGCCAAGGAGAGCGACGCCGGCGTGCGCCGGATCATGGAACAGGCCCGCGCGTCAGCCCTGCTCGCCACCCCCGAAACCACCGAGGCCGAGCGCCTCGCCGCGGTGGCCACGCTGCGCGCCCGCGGCGATCTCGATGCCCGCGCCATGCTCGCCTCGCTGACCGCCCAGCCGCCCGCCGTCGCCGAGGCCGCCGCCACCGCGGTGATCGCGATCGACCGCATGTTGCAGCTTTGGGGCCTTGCACAGGGCGTGTTCTACGGGCTTTCGCTCGGCTCCGTCCTGCTGCTCGCCGCCGCTGGCCTCGCCATCACCTTCGGGGTGATGGGGGTGATCAACATGGCGCATGGCGAGATGGTGATGCTGGGCGCCTACACCACTTTCGTGGTGCAGGACATCATCAAGGCCCACGCGCCCTATTTGTTCGAGGCCAGCCTTTTCATCGCCGTGCCGCTGGCTTTCCTGGTCGCGGGTGCGGTGGGCATCGCGGTAGAGCGCTGCATGTTGCGCTTCCTCTATGGCCGCCCGCTCGAGACCCTGCTGGCGACCTGGGGACTGTCGCTGGCGATGCAGCAGACCGTGCGCTCGATCTTCGGCGCCTCCAACCGGGAGGTCAGCACGCCGCAATGGATGAGCGGCGCGACGCAATGGGGCGGCATCACCATCACCTATAATCGCCTGGTGATCATCGTCTTTGCGGCAATGGTGGTCGCGGCCCTGATGGCGGCGCTGCGCTACACCGCGCTCGGCCTGCGCATGCGCGCGGTGACGCAGAACCGCCGCATGGCCGCCGCCATGGGCATCCGCACCCCCTGGGTGGACGCGCTGACCTTCGGCCTCGGCTCGGGGGTGGCGGGGATGGCGGGAGTAGCGCTCAGCCAGATCGACAACGTCAGCCCCAATCTTGGCCAGGGCTACATCATCGACAGCTTCATGGTGGTGGTGTTCGGCGGCGTGGGCAATCTCTGGGGCACGGTGGTGAGCGCGCTGACGCTCGGCACCGTCAACAAATTCCTCGAACCTTTGGCCGGCGCGGTGCTGGGCAAGATCACCGTGCTGGTGCTGTTGATCCTGTTCATCCAGCGCAAACCGCGCGGCATGTTCCCCATTAAGGGGCGGGCGGTCGAATCATGAGCCGGATTTCAACCACCCTCTGCCTGCTGCTGATCCTCGGCGGCGCCGGGCTGCTTGCGGCCGGCAACGCCACCGGCGCGGTGCCGACCTACGCGATCTCACTGGTCGGCAAATATCTCTGCTACGCCATGCTGGCCCTCGCGGTGGACCTGGTGTGGGGCTTCGCCGGCATCCTCTCGCTCGGCCACGCCGCCTTCTTCGCCCTCGGCGGCTACGCCATGGGCATGTATCTGATGCGCCAGATCGGCACCCGCGGCGTCTACGGCAACGCCATCCTGCCGGACTTCATGGTGTTCCTGAATTGGAAGGAACTGCCCTGGTACTGGCACGGCTTCGACAACCCGCTCTTCGCCATCCTCGTGGCGCTCGCCGTGCCCGGCCTGCTCGCCTTCGTGTTCGGCTGGTTCGCCTTTCGCAGCCGCGTCTCCGGCGTCTACCTCTCCATCATCACCCAGGCGCTGACCTATGCGCTGCTGCTCGCCTTCTTCCGCAATGACATGGGGTTCGGCGGCAATAACGGGTTGACCGATTTCAAGGATATTTTCGGCTACAACCTCCAGGCCGACAGCGTCCGCCGCGGCCTGCTGCTGGCGAGCGCCGGGTTCCTCGCGCTGCAATTGGTGGTGGCGCGCTACGTGGTGACCAGCCGCTTCGGCAAGGTGCTGATCGCGGTGCGTGACACCGAGAGCCGCACCCGGTTCCTCGGCTACCGGCCGGAGCGCTACAAGCTGTTCGTCTTCGTGCTCTCCGCCGTGATGGCCGGAATCGGCGGCGCGCTCTACGTGCCGCAGGTCGGCATCATCAACCCCTCCGAATTCGCCCCGGCGAACTCGATCGAGGCGGTGATCTGGGTCGCCGTCGGTGGCCGTGGCACGCTGGTCGGCGCCATTCTCGGGGCGCTGCTGGTGAATGCGGGCAAGACCTACTTCACCGGCGCCCTGCCGGAGCTCTGGCTGTTCGCCCTCGGCGCGCTGTTCATCCTGGTGACGCTGCTGCTGCCCAAGGGCATCCTCGGCCTGTTCGCCCGCAGCACAGCCCGCCCTGCCCCGCCCGTGGTGGAGCCCGCAGAATGAGTACTGATACCCTTCTCTACCTCGACAATGTCACCGTCTCCTTCGACGGGTTCCGCGCCCTGAACGCCCTGTCGCTGTTCCTCCAGGCCGGCGAGATGCGCGCGGTGATCGGCCCCAATGGCGCCGGGAAAACCACGATGATGGACGTCATCACCGGCAAGACCAGGCCCGACGAGGGCAAGGTGGTGTTCGGGCGTGATACCGACCTCACCCGCCTCGACGAGCCCGCCATCGCGGCGCTGGGCATCGGCCGCAAATTCCAGAAGCCGACCGTCTTCGAGCCGCATACCGTGTGGGACAATCTGCTCCTCGCGCTCGCCGGCGATCGCCGCCCCCGCTTCACCCTGTGGGCGCGGCAATCCTCCGAGGAGCGCGATCGCATCGAGGCCATTCTGCGCACCATCCGCCTTGCCGACCACATCAAGCGCCCCGCCGGGGACCTCAGCCACGGGCAGAAGCAGTGGCTGGAAATCGGCATGCTGCTGGCGCAGGAGCCGCAACTCCTGCTGGTCGATGAGCCCGTCGCCGGCATGACCGACGCCGAGACCGAGCAGACCGCCG
>CAIYPH010000848.1 GCA_903928045.1 uncultured Rhodospirillales bacterium | reverse complement strand
GCCCTGGATCGGGCCCGGGCGCACGATCGCCACCTCGATCACCAGGTCATAGAAGGCGCGCGGGCGCAGGCGCGGCAGCATGTTCATCTGCGCCCGGCTCTCCACCTGGAACACGCCGACCGAATCGCCGCGGCACAGCATGTCGTAGGTCGCGGTATCCTCGCGTGGGATATCCGCGAGATCGGCGGTTGGCATGCCGCGCGCAGTCAGCAAAGCGAAGGCCTTGCGGATGCAGGTGAGCATGCCGAGCGCCAGCACATCGACCTTCATGATCCCGAGATTGTCGATATCGTCCTTGTCCCACTCGATGAAGGTGCGATCATCCATCGCCGCCGGGCCGATCGGCACCGTCTCGTCGAGCGCCCCCTTGGTGAGGATGAAGCCGCCGACATGCTGGGAGAGGTGGCGCGGGAAACCCACCAGTTCGCGCGCCGCCCCCAGCGCGCGGCGCAGCAGCGGGCTCGCCGGATCGAGCCCGACCTCGGCGACCCGCTCATCGGGCCACAGGTCGCCGCCGGAATTCCAGGACTGGGCGGAGAGCGCCGCCGTCGCGTCCTCCGGCAGGCCCATCACCCGGCCGACCTCGCGGATCGCCATTTTCGGCCGGTAGTGGATGACGGTGGCGGCGATGCCGGCGCGGTGGCGGCCGTAGCGGCGATAGATGTACTGGATCACCTCCTCGCGCCGCTCATGCTCGAAATCGACGTCGATATCCGGTGGTTCGCGCCGCTCGGCGGAGACGAAGCGCTCGAACAGCAGGTCGATCTCGTTGGGATCGACGGCGGTGACGCCGAGGCAGTAGCACACCGCCGAATTGGCGGCCGAGCCGCGGCCCTGGCAGAGAATGCCCTCGCCGCGGGCGTAGGCGACGATGTCATGCACGGTGAGGAAATAGGGCGCGTAGTTCAGCTCGGCGATCAGCGCGAGCTCCTTCTCCAGCGTGGCGCGGATTTTCGCGGGAATTCCGGCGGGATAGCGCGACGCGGCGCCCTGCCAAGTGAGGGTGGCCAAATGGGCGTCCGGCGTAATTCCGGCGGGGATTGGCTCGTCCGGGTATTCGTAGGACAGGTCACCGAGCGAAAACGTGCAGCGCTCCACGATATCGAGCGTGCGTTCCACCGCGCCGGGATGGGCGCGGAACAGCCGCGCCATCTCCGCCGGCGGCTTCAAATGGCGCTCGGCATTGGGCTCCAGCGCCCGCCCGGCGTCGGCGATGGTGGTTTTGTGGCGCAGGCAGGTCAGCACGTCCTGCAGCACGCGGCGGGAGGGGTGGTGGTAGAGCACGTCGTTGATCGCAACCAGGCGCAGCCGGTTCTGCGCCGCCAGCTCCGACAGCGCCCGCAGCCGCGCCGCGTCATCCCCCTTGTGGCGGCGGGTGGCGGCGAGGCTGGCGCGATTGCCCGCCAGCTCGCGCAGCCGGGCGAGCCGGGCCGCGAACCCCGCATCCAGCACCGGCGGCGGCACCGCGATCAGCATCTGCCCCGCTTGATGACCGGCGAGATCGGCGAAATCGAGCGCGCAGTCGCCCTTTTTCGCCCGGAGCTTGCCGATCGTCAGCAGCTTGGTCAGCCGCCCCCAGGCGGCACGATCGGTCGGGTAGCACAGCACCTCCGGCGTGCCGTCGCGGAACACCAGCCGCGCGCCGGGCAATATCCGCACCCCCGCCGTCTTCGCCGCCTCATGCGCCCGCACCACGCCGGCCACGGTGTTGCGATCGGCAATCCCCAGCGCCGCGATGCCCAACTGCTGGGCCCGGCCCACCAGTTCCTCGGCGTGGCTGGCCCCCTGGAGGAAAGAGAACACGGTGGCGGTGGCGAGTTCGGCGTAGCGTGCCATGCCATATGTTCGCATTTTGTTCTGATCAGAGTCAAGAAGCGCGTGATCCGTTGGCATTGAAGCACTGCGCCCGCCAACCTTTTGAGTTGACGGGCATGTCTGGTTGCGGGGAGAGGATTTGAACCTCTGACCTTCAGGTTATGAGTGCCTGAAGCCAAACTACGCAGAAACCCCCTCCCCTTCTAATTTCTTCGCTATTTCAATAACTTAGTTGATTTCAGGGCGGCCTCACCCCACTGTTGTTTTCGCGCACACGCGCCCTGGTTCCCGCCCTCTTGCTTCCATAGTGCTTCCACGGGCGGGAGGCGCCAGGCGCATGGAAGCAAAACGATAGACCGGATGGGAACCGAGTTCATGCCGAAATTGACCAAACGCCACGTCGACGCCGCCGAGATCCAGGCGGCCGACTACTTCATCTGGGACGACGATCTTGCCGGCTTCGGATTGCGCGTCATGCCGAGCGGCCGGAAGGGCTACATGGTGCAATACCGCGTCGGCCGGCGCTCCCGCCGCATCAGCCTTGGGGCGAGCACGGTGCTCACTTGCGAGCAGGCACGCACGCGGGCGATCGCGGTTCTCGCAGCAGCCAGGAACGGGGTCGACCTAGCCGCGAAGCGGGACGCCGACCGGCAAGCCATCACGGTCAAGGAATTGGCCGAGCGGTTCGATGCGGAGCATGTGGCCGTGCGGGTCAAGGAGAGCACCGCCAAGGGGTACCGGCGCCTACTGAAGCTGACGATTCTTCCCGCGCTCGGGCGTCATCGCGTGACGGAGGTGACACGCGCCGACGTTGCCAAGCTCCACCACGACCAGCGGCACATCCCCTACGAGGCCAACCGCTGCCTCGAGGTCATCTCCAAGATGTTCAGCCTGGCCGAGATGTGGGGCCTGCGGCCGGACGGGTCGAACCCGCGCAAGCACATAAAGAAGTACGCCGAGGAGAAGCGCGAGCGGTTCCTCAGCCCCGCAGAACTCAAGCGGGTCGGCGAGGTGCTCCGTGAGATGGAGAGCGAAGGCATCGAACTGGCCTCCGCCATCGGCGCCACCCGCCTCCTGATCCTGACCGGCTGTCGCCTCAGCGAGATCATGACGCTCAAATGGGAGCACGTGGACGTTGCCGCCAAGGCCTTGCGACTCCCGGACTCGAAGACGGGTGCCAAGGTTGTCCATCTCGGACAGGCGGCGTTTGACCTGCTGATGAAGATCGAGCGCACCGAGGGGAACCCCTGGGTCATCGTCGGATTGAAGCCCAACGCGCGGCTCACCGACCTGCAACCCTTCTGGCAGCGGGTCCGCGCCCGCGCTGGGCTGAAGGACGCCCGCATCCACGATCTGCGACACACATTCGCCTCGACGGCCGTGGCCTCCGGCCAGGGACTGCCGATGATCGGCAAGCTGCTCGGGCACACCCAGGTCCAAACCACGGCGCGCTACGCCCACCTCGCGACCGATCCGGTCAAGCTGGCCGCCAACAGCGTTTCCAACCAGCTCGCGGAGATGATGGTGGGATGACTGGTCGGAGGAGACCGGCCCAACGCTATCCGACGGGTCGGAACGTGACGTCCCCTGATAGCATTGGGCCATTGTTGTATCAAAAATCGCTCCGTCCAGATCGCCCTTAGTATCTGCTGTTGATTTCCGTTGAGATCTGACCCGGGAAGGTCGGAATTTTCCACTGAGAATTGACCCATGTTTGAACCTCCCCCCACTGCGAACGGCGGGGGAACATGGAGTGATCGACATGGCGTTGTTGAGCTTGATCCGGCG
>CAIYPH010000847.1 GCA_903928045.1 uncultured Rhodospirillales bacterium | reverse complement strand
CTGATCGTCCCGATCTGGTTGGGACCGTACTGGGCGTAGCCGGATTGCGACTGCGGCGCGAGCGGGGCCGAGATCGGCAGATAAAGGTAACAGACCGACCCGTCGACCGGATCGCGCCATCTCTGGACGATCGTGTCGCGCAGCGGGCCGCGGTAGACTTTTTCCAGCAACATCGTGGGGAAGCTTTCCCAGTCGTTCTTCTGCTGGAGCGCCGGCGCGGGCGGCGCGGCCACGGGCGGCAACGGCGCGGCCGGTTGCGCCCGCGCCGCCGTTGGCAGCGCCAGGCACAAACCCAGCGCCGCCATCGCGATGGGACTCTGTCCCGAAGGCCGAACCGGCATTAGAATTCCATCCCAACGCCGACCCGCCCGGCCCAGCCGCCGACCTGCGCGGCGGCGACACTGCCGCTCAGGAACACCGGCGTGGCGATGTTCAGCCGGTGGGTGACCACCAGCGAAGTCCCGATCTCGCCGCTATAGGTGGCGCCGCTCAGATTGATCGTGGTCTTGCCGGGTCCGGACGGCGTCAGGTTGTTGCCCATTGCCATCGCCATGGCGATGCCGCGGTTGGCGGTGCGGAACATGCCCTGCATCTGGTTGGACAGACCCTGGACCTGACTGGCCACGCCCTGAACCTGGCCGACGTTCGCCGCATCCGTGGGGGCGATGCCGGGTGCCACATTGGTGACCCTCCGTTCGGCCCCGACACTGCCGACCGAGACCGTATTCGCCGTGTTGGCGACCGAACCCGACCCTATTGCCACGGAATTGGCCGCCGTAGCGGTCGCACCCTGGCCGAAGGCGCTGCTGTTGGCAGCCGTCGCCTGCGCGCTGGCGCCAACCGCGGTGGAACTGACCGCGGAGCCAACGGCCGAGTTGCCGAGGGCAACGGCCGACTGGGTCGGGATCGTGCCGGCCGGGGCCGAAGCGGAGGAATTGTCGCCAAAGGCCGACGAGCCGACGGAGGCAAAGGCGCCAGCGCCGACCGCGACCGATCCGGTCGCCCTGGCGCCGGTGCCGATCGCCACCGCATTCACCCCAGTGGCCTGGGCAGCGTTACCGATCGCCACCGCGCTCTGCTGGGTAGCCGTGGCGGTCTGGCCGATGGCGATCGAGAAACTGCCAGAGGCGGTCGCGTTGGAGCCGCCCGCATAACTCGCGGTGCCGGAGGCGGTGGAGTTTTCGCCGATCGAGACCGCCGACGTGCCGGAAGCGTTGGCGCTGGTGGCACCGGCGAAGCTGTTATTCCCCCCCGCCGAGGTGTTGTAGCCGGCCGCGACGCCGCCGAAGCCTGCCGCAGTGGCGTTCAGGCCGGTGGCGACACTGTTGGTGCCGCTGGCGGTGGTGTTGGCGCCGAGGGCAACCGAAGACGCACCGCTGGCGGTCGATGACGTGCCGACCGCGGTGGCGTTGGTGTTGACAGTCGCATGCGCGCTGTTGCCGATCGCGACGTTGTTGGCCAACGCCGCGCTGGCATTCAGGCCGCCGGCGAAGCTGCTGGCACCGGCCGCGCTCGCACCGGCACCGCCGGCGAAGCTGTTGGCACCCGCGGAGGCAGCACCGTTACCCAGGGCGGTCGAGGAAACGCCGGAGCCGACGGTGTTCTCGCCGATCGCGACGGCCGCCGTGCCGGAGGCGTTGGCGCCCGTCGCACCGGCGAAGCTGTTATCGCCGCCGGCCGAGGTGTTGTAGCCCGCCGCGACGGCGCCGAAGCCGGCCGCGCTGGCGTTCAAGCCGCCTGCGAAGCTATTGGTGCCGGCCGCGGTGCTGGCGCCGAGGGCGACCGAAGACGTGCCGTTGGCGAGCGAACCGGAACCGACCGCTGTCGCGCCTGTCCCGAGCAGCGCCTGGGCGCCGTTGCCGATGGCCACCGCGTTGGACTGCGCCGCGCTGGCGTTGGTGCCGCCGGCGAAGCTGTTGTTCCCCGCCGCCGAGGCCCCGAAGCCGCCCGCGAAGCCGCCGAAACCGGCCGCGGTGGCGTTGGCGCCGCCAGCGAAGCTGTTGGTGCCGCCCGCGCTCGCGCCCGCACCGCCCGCGAACGCGTTTGCACCGGCTGCCGTGGAACTCGCGCCCACGGCTGTCGCCGATACGCCGTTCGCGGTCGCCGATGCGCCAAGCGCCGTGGCATTCGCGCCCGTCACTGCCGTCGCGCCGCTGCCGATCGCCACGTTGTTGGTTTGCGCCGCGTTGGCATTCAGGCCGCCGGCGAAGCTGTTCGCACCCGCGGCGTTCGACGTATCGCCCACGGCGACCGACGACGCGCCGGCGGCGATCGCGGACGTGCCGAGCGCCGTCGCGCTGGCCCCGACCAGCGCCTTGGCGCCATTGCCGACCGCCACGTTATTGGAATTCGCCGCGCTAGCAGCCTGTCGGACTTACGCCCACCCCGGCTTTGAGTTAGAATCGTAACATCGATTCCCTCTCGCCGGACCCG
>CAIYPH010000846.1 GCA_903928045.1 uncultured Rhodospirillales bacterium | reverse complement strand
GGAAGCGCTTCTTTTTTGGAAAAAAAGAAGCAAAAAACTCTCCTCCGTTTGGCTTCGCGCTCTCACCCCAGAGTGCGGGACGAACCGCGGCGGCGATGCTGCCGAGGGGCCGGGTCCTGATCGCCAGTCCTGATGGCTCTGGCGGTTACCTTCGCCACGGACTGGTCCCGCGGGAAGGCATAGGGTACGCGCAGCCGCCTCGCGCCGCGACAATCGCGGGATTCAGCCAACTTCCGGAGACTTCGCTGGATGGTGTCGCCACCATCCTCATTCTGCCCGGCCCAGTACCTGATGGCGCCACGGGTGCGGTGTCGCAGGCATCCGACGAGCAGCTATGGCATCAGACGAAGTCCTGGCTCGCCGCGGCTTCGGCTGGGCGGATGGTCATCGAGTCCACCCTGGCCGCCGGCGCATCGCGCTCAAAAATCCCGGTGTGGTCATCGATGGATGGCAGACGACGCCGAGTGCGGCGCCAGCCTGAGGCGCTATGTGTTGAACTATGTGCCCATGCACCGGCCGTGCCCCTCTGAACCGCGCGAGGCCGCATCGCATCCAACGCAAAAGAGGTGTCGTTGTCCTAGGTAGGTGGCCGAGGAGCGACATTTCAAGCATATCAATCCTATATTCGGTTAAAAAATCTGCAAACAAGGCAAATTTACCCTTGTGGCGCGAATTCCGCGGTGCTAGGAACACATGCATGAGCAATCCCGCCCTCACCGATGATCTCCGAGCCACCGCCGCCGGCGTCGCCATCCATGTGGCTGCGCTGGCCGCCGGACTCGCGTCGATTTTCGGCCGCGCTCTGCGTTTCTTGTTCGGTCTTTCGGCCGCCGAACGGGCGTTCTGCGCCTATGCGGAGGAGGTGCTGCGCCGCTTTGCCGCCCTGCTGGACCGCATCGCCGCGGGTGAAATCATCGAGGAGCAATCGCGCGCGCCCCGCCGCGCCCCCCGTCGCGCGTCCCGCCCGCAGGCGCCGTCAGCGGCAATGCGCACCCGAAATCCCGCCCCAGGTTTCACCGGCGCCCGAGCTGACGGGGCGCACGTTGTCGCGCCGCTGCGCCCCCGTGTGGTGCCGTATTTCGCGCCGAACCCGAAATGCGTCGAGCATGACCAGCCCCCAGCAATCGCCCTGCGTGAACGACGAAGTCGGAGCCTGAAATCACGAACGGCGAAGCACATTCTTTTCGTTCCGTTTTAGCAACTAAAATGATCGAAAGCCGACACCAACTCCAACGAATAGAGCTTTTTTGACTCTTTTTTTCAAAAAAGAACCGCTTGCCTTCCCGCACTCGCCCTTCCAAATGACGCAGCGCAACAAAGGACCCCCCCATGCCCGAAGCGACAACCGCCCTGCGCCCACTCGCCTGGATCGAGCGCCTGTGGTCCTCAATCGCCGATCGGGGCCGCGCGTTTGCCGATGTTCCAGCGACCACGATCGCCCCGGTGGAGCGGGCGCGGCAGCTCGCGGCTGCGCTGCTGTCCGGCCGCGGCGAGGCCTCCGGCGCCGCGCTCGCCCGCGAGTTGCTGCGCGTGGTGGAGGGGCTGGATGCCGCCGGCCGGCTGGAGTTCTGCCGCTTCCTTGCCGGGGGCTTCCTGCCTGACGCCGAGGCGTTGAAAGCCGCCGCCGCCGCCTATCTGGCGGACCCGACGCCGGCCGGGGCCTCGGCGCTGGCGGATGCGGCCGAGCCGCCGCGCCAGGAGCTGTTGCGGCGGATCAACCACGGCCAGGGCGGCACGGCGGCGCTGGTGGCGCTGCGGCAAAACGTGCTGGGCATGCTCCGCGCCAATCCCGAGCTGGCGCCGCTGGACGCCGATTTGCGGCATTTGTTTTCCTCCTGGTTCAACCGGGGCTTCCTCGATCTGCGCCGCATCGACTGGAACACGCCGGCGGCGGTGCTGGAGAAGCTGATCGTCTACGAGGCGGTGCATGAGATCGACGGCTGGAGCGATTTGCGCCGCCGTCTGGCGCCGGACCGGCGCTGCTTCGCGTTTTTCCACCCCGCTTTGCCCGGCGAGCCGCTGATATTCGTCGAGGTCGCGCTGGTGCAGGGCCTCGCGGACGCCGTGCAGCCGCTGCTGGCGCCGGACACCGACGCGGCGGCGCAGACGGCCCGGGCGGCCAGCGCCGATACCGCCATTTTCTACTCGATCTCCAACTGCCAGGAGGGGCTGCGCGGCATCTCCTTCGGCAATTTCCTCATCAAACAGGTGGTGGAGGAGCTGAAGGCCGAACTGCCGCAGCTCCGCCGCTTCGCCACCCTCTCGCCGGTGCCGGGCTTCCGGCGCTGGCTGTCCCGCGAAGCCGAGGCGGGGCGCGCGACGTTACCGGCCGAGGACGGGGTGCCAGGCGAGGAGGCACGGGCCGAATTGCTCGTGCAGTGCGCCCGCTACCTCACCGGCGCCGAGCCGGGGCGTGGCGATCCGGTGGCGCGGTTCCATCTCGGCAATGGCGCGCGGCTCGAACGGATCAACTGGCGCGGCAATGTGGCGGCGCGCGGGATCGCGGAATCCTACGGGCTGATGGTGAACTATCTCTATGACCCCGAGACCATCGAGGCCAACCACGAGGCCTATGCGCGCGCCGGCAGCGTGGCCCGCTCGCGCGAGGTGGATGCGCTGTTGGCGCCGGGGCAGCAGAAGCGCGCGGCAGTGAGATGAAGGAGGGATAGCGACGCAGCGGCAAGCGGATCGAAGGTGTTTGCGTCTTTTTTCAAAAAGAAGCGCGTCCTTCCTTATCCACCCGATTGCTCGGCCCCCCTCACACCCCCCGCTTCACCCCCCG
>CAIYPH010000845.1 GCA_903928045.1 uncultured Rhodospirillales bacterium | reverse complement strand
GGCGGTGAGGGTGATCGATGCCGCCAAGGGCATCGAGGCGCGGACCCGGAAACTGTTCGAGATCTGCCGCCTGCGCGACATCCCCATCCTCACCTTCATCAACAAGATGGACCGCGAGGCGCAGGACCCCTTCGCGCTGCTGGACGAAGTCTCGTCCTCGCTGGCGCTGGATACCGCGCCGGTGACCTGGCCGGTCGGGCGCGCCGCGGAATTCGCCGGCACCTATGATCTGCGCAAGCGGCACTACAATCTCAGCACCGAGCTCGGCCAGTCCGACAAGCGGATGATCGCGGTGGCCGAGGAGATTGACCTGGTGCACGCCGCCTTGCCGGAATTCGATGTGGAGGCGTTCTACCAGGGGCACCTGACGCCGGTGTTTTTCGGCAGCGCCATCAAGCATATCGGCGTGGCGGATCTGCTGGACGGGCTCGCCGAATACGGCCCCAAGCCGCGCGCCCAGCCGGCCGATACCCGCACGGTGCAGGCGACCGAAACGGGCCTCACCGCGCTGGTGTTCAAGATCCAGGCGAACATGGACCCCAACCACCGCGACCGCATCGCCTTCGCCCGCGTCTGCTCCGGCCGGCTGGTGCGCGGCATGCGGCTGAAGCAGGTGCGCACCGGGAAAACCATCCCGCTGCACGCGCCGCAGTTCTTCTTCGCCCGCGATCGCGAAATCGCCGACGAGGCCTTCGCGGGGGACGTGGTGGGCATCCCCAACCACGGCACGCTCCGGATCGGTGACACGCTGTCGGAGAATGAGGAGATCAACTTCGTGGGCGTGCCGTATTTCGCCCCCGAAATCCTCCGTCGTGTGCGGCTGGATGACGCGATGAAGGCGAAGAAGCTGCGGCAAGCCCTGCAGGAACTCGCCGAGGAAGGCGTGGTCCAGCTGTTCCGCCCGCAGGACGGCGCCCCCCCGATGGTCGGCGTGGTCGGCACCCTCCAGCTCGACGTGTTGCAGGCCCGGCTCGGCGCCGAATACGGGGTGCGGATCGGCTTCGAGGAGACGCCGTACCAGATGGCGCGCTGGGTCTCCGGCGACAAACTCAAGCTCGCCCGCTTCATCGAGACCCAGCGCAGCGCGATGGCCGATGATGTGGACGGGGACCCGGTGTTCCTCGCCACCTCCAACTTCATGCTGCGCCGCACGGCCGAGGGCAACCCGGACCTCACTTTCCGCGATATCAAGGATTTCCGCGCCGACAAGACCGCGGCTTGATCCTGATCAAGGCGGCCCCCAGCTAAGTCATGTGAGGCTTTCGCCACACATGAAGGACCGCAACATGTCGCACGCAACCCAACCCGTCGTCTGGATCCTGCTCGCCGACGGAGATAACGCCCGGGTGGTGACGCCCTCCGCGCGCGAGGGGCAGTTCCACACCGTGGAGTCCTTCCAGCACGCCGGAAACATCGCCCAGCACGGCGCCGCCTCGCGGCTCGACCCCCATGCTCAGGCCAAGCAGCACTACGCCGCCAGCCTCGCCGAGGCGCTTGACCGTCAGGTGGGCGCCTATACCCAGCTCGTGCTGGTCGCTCCCCCGCATACCCTGCATGACCTGCGCGAGGCGTTGGGCAAGCCGGCCGCGGCCAAGGTGGTGGATTCGTTGAACAAGGACCTCGTCAAGCTCAACGACCACGACGTCTCGGCCCATCTCGCCAAGTGGTGGCTGGTGCCGGCCTGAGCCTTACAGCCGGCGGTATTTTCGCATCACCTCCTGCAACCGATCGAGCGGGAGGGCGTGGGATACCCGGCCGCGCTGGCCGTGCATGGTTTCGGCCATGCACATCGCGTTCAGGATCGCCTCTTCCGTCGCCTCGGCGGCCGCTTCGAAGAGGGCGGACATGGCGGGGGGGGCGATCATGCGGACATCGCTGATCGCGGCGTCCGCTGCAACACGATTCCCCGTGGAGAACGCGAGGAATATATCGCCGCTGCCATTCCCCCCGGTCCCGCCGACCCAGGCGAGGCCGGTGGTGGCGCGGCGGGCGAGGCGTTGGCACTGGATCGGCAGCAGCGGCGCGTCGGTGGCGAGCACGACGATGATGGAGCCGGCCTCGCCGGGCTCATCGCGCACGGAGGGTACCTCGGAGACGCCGATTTCGCGGCCGACCGGGACGCCATCGACGCGGAACAGTTCGCGCTGTCCGTAATTGGCCTGCACGAAGGCGCCGACGGTGTAGCCATCCACCACGCGCGAGGCGGTTCCGCTGCCGCCTTTGAACTCGTGGCAATTCATCCCCGTCCCGCCGCCGACATTGCCCTCGGCGATGGGGCCGTAGGTGGCGGCGTCCATCGCGGCCAGCGCCATCTCGGTGGTGATGGGGAAGCTCGCGCTGTCGGATAGCCAGCCGTCATAGGTTTCGGCCGAGACCGGCAAATGCCAGGGCTGCGGCGCGTTGTCGCGCACCGCGAGGGCGCAGATCGCGTCGCGCACCAGGCCGACCGAGTAGGTGTTGGTGATGCAGATCGGCGCGCTGATCAGGCCCTGCTCGGCGATCCAGGCGAGCCCGGTCATCTCGCCATTGCCGTTGAAGGCGTGGGCGCCGGCATAGACCCAGTTGGACCAGATGTCGTCGCCGGCCGGCCAGATCGCCGTCACGCCGGAGCGCACGATGCTCGGCTCCTCGCGGATGAGGGTGGAATAGCCGACCTTCACACCGGGGACGTCGGTGATGGCATTCCATGGGCCGGTCGGCAGGCGGCCGGTGGTGATCCCAAGCTCGCGCAGTCTCGCCCGTTTCATCGCAGCCTCCTGTGTATCAAAGTGACACGACACTCCCACGTTCACCGGCGAATGGTCTATACGGCGCGCAAGGAACGAGGAGACCCCCGAGATGAAACGTCGCAGCTTCCTGGCCGCCGCCACCAGCACGCTCGCTACCCCATTGGCCGCCCCCGCGCTGGCGCAGGCGAACCGCACATTGGTGTTCGTCCCGCAGGCCAACCTCACCAGCCTCGACCCGATCTGGACCACCGCGACGGTGACGCGGAATTACGGGTTCATGGTGTTCGATACGCTGTTCGGGCTCGACGAGAAGCTCGACCCCTCGCCGCAGATGGCGGAGGGGTTCAGCGGTGAGGAGGACGGCAAGCGCTGGACGATCAAGCTGCGGGACGGCTTGGTGTTTCATGACGGCTCGCGCGTGCTGGCGCGGGATTGCGTGGCCTCGCTGAAGCGCTGGATGCAGCGGGACGGGGTGGGGCAGACGATCGCGGCCAGGATGGAGGCGCTGGAGGCGCCGGATGACCGCACGCTGGTGTTCCGGCTGCGCAAGCCCTTCCCTTCCCTTCCCTTCGCGCTGGCGAAAACCCAGCCGAGCCCGCCCTTCATCATGCCGGAGCGGATCGCGGGGGCGGTGGACGCTTCGAAGCAGATCACCGAGGTGGTGGGCTCGGGGCCGTTCCGCTTCGAGGCCAAGGAGTATGATTCCGGGGCACGGGCGGTGTTCAGCAAATTCGCGGAGTACAAACCGCGGGACGGCAAGCCGAGCTTCACCGCGGGGGCCAAGAACGTGCTGGTCGACCGGGTGGAGTGGACGGTGATCCCCGACCCCTCGACGGCCAATAACGCGATCCGCGCCGGGCAGGTGGACTGGATCGAGATTCCGCTGCCGGACCTGATCGGGCAGTTGAAGGCGGATCGCAACGTGGTGGTCGACCGGCTGGACCCGTTCGGGCTGTATCCGGTGCTGCGGCCCAACATGTCCGTCGCGCCGACCGATAACCGGTTGTTGCGGCGGGCGATTCTGGCGGCGATCAATCCGGTGGATGTCATGCAGTCCTTCATGGGGGATGATGCGGCGAGCTATACGGCGCCGATCGGGTTGTTCCTCAAGGGCACCCCCTATGAGAACGACGCGGGGATGGACGTGGTGGGGGGCCGCAAATCCGACGCGGACGTGAAGGCGATGCTGGCGGAGGCGGGTTACAAGGGCGAGCGGGTGGTGCTGATGCACCCGACCGATCAGCCGTTCTATGACGCGATGAGCCAGGTGACGGCGGCGCGGCTGAAGCAAGTGGGGTTCAACCTCGACGACCAGGCGATGGATTGGGGCACGGTGGTGCAGCGGCGGGCCAAGCGGGACCCGCTGGACAAGGGGGGGTGGTCGTTGTTCTGCACCTCCTTCCCCGGGGCGGATTACGTGGACCCGCTCTCGGCGCCGGGCATTCGCACCAACGGGGCCAAGGGGTGGTACGGGGCGCCGGAGATTCCGCGCATCGAGGCGCTGCGCGAGGCGTGGATCGACAGCGCCGACATGGCCGAGAAGAAGCGGCTGGCGCGGGAGATCCAGCAGGCGGTGTTCGACGAGGCTTTGCTGGTGCCGCTGGGGAATTACCGGCAATCGGCGGCGTGGCGGAAGTCGCTGTCGGGGCATCTCAAGGGGCCGGTGCCGGTGTTCTGGAACGTCGCCAAGGGGTAAGCGTGATTTAATTTCGATAACGTAACTAAATAAGCGTGCAAAAGCGCGCCTGTTTGGGCCCTTGTTTGGCGGCGCGGGGGCGCGCGGGCGGGACGCGGCAGGCGGCGCGCTTGCCGTGCGGGGCGCGGCTTGGGGGTGGCGGGAGAGTGCGCGGTCGCGCGGCGCGGAGTCCGGGTGCGGGCGGGCGGCGCGAGGGGGGTGGCGGCGATGTCGCGGAGCAGCCGGGCCTCGGTACGGAGGAGGTGGGCCATCAGGCGATCATGCAGGACGCGGTCGGGGTGGGATGCCGGGAGGTCCGCGATATCGGCGAAGAGCGTGTTCAGGAGCGCGATCACCAGGCGCACGACCGCCAGCACGGCCGTGAGGCCGGTCTGATGGGTCGATGCGGGGCGGGCGGCTGACACGGGTGGGGGCTCCTGGTTGATTGGGAGCACACTATCGTCGATGTCGCGAAAAGTGTCAAGGTATTTTTGCCGTTTATGGGCTTTTTTCTTTTCAAGCG
>CAIYPH010000844.1 GCA_903928045.1 uncultured Rhodospirillales bacterium | reverse complement strand
GGTCGTGGGCGCGGGTTCCGGCGGCCTCGCACTCGGTGCGGGCGGCCTCCCACACCACGGCGCGGAGGTGCTCGCAGATGGGGTCGGCCATGCCGACGTGCCCGACCACGCCGCCGTCGACGAAGGTGGAGACGCGGTGGAAGGTGCGGTCGATGAACTGGTCGACGATGACGAAGTGGCCGGGCGGCAGCTCGGCCTTGAGCGAACCGACCGCGGAGAGCGACAGCACGTCGGTGCAGCCGGCCCGCTTCAGCGCGTCGATGTTGGCGCGGTAGTTGAGGTGTGAGGGGGAGAGCGGGTGGCCGCGGCCGTGGCGCGGCAGGAACACGCAGCGCACGCCGGCGAGCGTACCCTCCAGCAGCTCGTCCGACGGATCACCCCAGGGGGTGCTGACTTTGCGCCAGCGCTTATTTTCGAGCCCGTCGATGTCGTACAGGCCCGAGCCGCCGATGATGCCGATGACGGGGGTGATCAGGTCAGCCATGGGGCACTCCGGAAATGACACCGCCGCATGTCCGAAGACATGCGGCGGGTTCAGGTTGTCTACGAGTCTGCAGGATCAGTGGTCGACGTCGGCCCACACCTTGCGCTTCACCGCGTAGGTGACGCCGGTCATCAGCACGAAGAACAGGACGATGCGCACGCCGAGCGCCTTGCGCTGCTCCGTCTCGGGCTCCGAGATGAAGGCCAGGAAGGTCACGACGTCCTTCGCCATCTGGTTCACCGACGCCGGCGTACCGTCGGCGTAGGTGACGCGGCCCTCGCTCAGTGGCGGGACCATGGCGACCTGGTTGCCGGCGAAGTACTTGTTGTAGTTCATCCCGTCGCTCATCTTCATGGTCGACGGCGCGGCGGAAATAGCCGGTCAGCAGGGCGTAGATGTAGTCCGCCCCGCCCTCACGGGCCTTCACGATCAGCGACAGATCCGGCGGCAGGGCGCCGTTCTGCGCCGCACGGGCGGCCAGGTCGTTGGGGTAGGGCGCCTTGAAGTGGTCGGACGGCAGGCCCGGACGATCAGTCGGCGCGCCATCGTCCCCGATATCGGAGATCGACTTGCTGGCCGCGATGGCCGCGACCTGCTCGGCCGAGAGGCCAATGCCGGTGAGGTCGCGGTAATAGGCGTGGTGCAGCTGATGGCACGCCGAGCACACCTCGTTATAGACCTGGAAGCCGCGCTGGGCGGCCGCACGGTCAAAGGTGCCAAACGGGCCGGCGAAGCTCCAGGACTGCTTCGGCAGGGCCGCATGGTCCCCCTCGGCACGGGCCGGAGCGGTGGCAAGGCTGCCGATGAGTGCCGCGGCGGCGGCGGCGAACGTAACCCAGCGCATCATGCCTTCTCCATCGGCTTGGCGGCGGCGCCCGAGGGCAACGGCCCTCCGCCTCGCAGGACCGGCTTGCTGATGCTCTCGGGCAGGGGCAGCGGGCGCTCAAGCTTGCCGAGCACCGGCAGGATCACCAGGAAGTGCAGGAAGTAGTAGATCGTCCCGAGGCGGCCGAGCAGCACCCAGATGCCTTCGGGGCGATGCGCGCCGACCATACCGAGCACGATGCAGGCGATCACCAGCAGCGCCAGGAACCAGCGGTAGACCGGGCGGAACTTGCAGGAGCGCACCGGCGAGGTGTCGAGCCACGGCACGATGAACAGCAGGCCGATCGAGCCGAACATCATCAGCACGCCGCCGAGCTTGGAGGGCACCGAGCGGAGGATGGCGTAGAACGGCAGCAGATACCATTCCGGCACGATCTCGGCCGGGGTCACCAACGGGTTAGCCGGGATTTCGTTGTCGGCGGCACCGAAGAAGTTCGGCGCGAAGAACACGAAGCCGGCGAACACGGCGAGGAACAGGCAGAGGCCGACGCTGTCCTTGATGGTGTAGTAGGGGTGGAAGGGCAGCGTATCCTGCGGGCCCTTCACGTCGATCCCCAGCGGGTTGTTGGAGCCCGTGATGTGCAGCGCCGCGACGTGCAGGAACACAATGCCGAGCAGCACGAACGGCAGCAGATAGTGCAGCGCGAAGAAGCGGTTCAGGGTCGGGTTGGCGACCGAGAAGCCGCCCCACAGCCAGGTCACGATCGGCTCGCCGACCACGGGGATGGCCGAGAACAGGTTGGTGATCACGGTGGCGCCCCAGTAGGACATCTGGCCCCAGGGCAGCACGTAGCCGAAGAAGGCGGTGGCCATCATGATCAGCAGGATGACCACGCCGAGGATCCACAGCAGCTCGCGCGGCGCCTTGTAGGAGCCATAGTAGAGCCCGCGGAAGATGTGCACGTAGGTCACCAGGAAGAACATCGAGGCGCCGTTGGCGTGAACGTAGCGGATCAGCCACCCGTAGTTCACGTCGCGCATGATGCGCTGCACGCTGTCGAACGCCATCGACGTGTGCGCGGTGTAGTTCATCGCGAGAAAGATGCCGGTGGCGATCATGATCATCAGAGTGACCATCGCCAGGGCGCCGAAATTCCAGAAGTAGTTGAAGTTCTTCGGGGTCGGAAACACCCCGTATTCCTTCTGCATCATCGTGAAGATGGGCAGGCGGGAATCGACCCAGTTGATAACGGGGTTGGTGAACTCGCTCTTATGCAGGCCGGCCATTGTTCGTGTGCTCCGGAGAGACGGCTGGAGGGGGACGGATCAGCCGTCAGCCGATCTTGATCTTGGTGTCGTTCAGGAAAGCGTAAGGCGGGATCGGTAGATTGGCCGGGGCGGGCCCATGGCGGACGCGGCCCGAGGTGTCGTACTGGCTACCGTGGCAGGGGCAGAACCAGCCGCCGTATTCGCCGCGCTGGTCGGAGGGCTTGTTGCCGACGGGCACGCAGCCGAGATGCGTGCAGATGCCGATAACGACGAGCCATTCCTCCTTGCCGGCCTTCACGCGATCCTTGTCGGTCGCGGGGTCGGCGAGGCCTTTGACATCGGCCTGGGCGGCCTTGATTTCCTCGGGCGTGCGGTGGCGCACAAAGATCGGCTTGCCACGCCACATCGTGGTGATCGCCATGCCCGGCTGGATCGACTTTAGCTCGACCTCGATCGAGGACAGCGCGAGCACGTCCTTCGACGGGTTCATGCTGTCGATCAGCGGCCAAGCCATGGCGCCGGCCCCAACCGCGGCCCCCGCGCCTGCCACCAGCTTCAGAAAGTCCCGCTTGGTGACCCCGTCTCCACCGTGGGAGCCGTGTGCGGTTGCAGTCATCGAATCGGCCATCCTACCCTCATTGCGCCAGGCGTCTCAGTCGAAGAACGCGCCGTGCTTGCCGCACGCCGCGCCGTCATGCCACCGGATTGCGCATGCGACAAATCGCCGGCACGAACCATCACGGGCAGACAGCCGGATGGCCGAAGGCGACATGCCGGCCATACGGTCCGACCTCGCTATTCTAGGCCCCGCTTTTCGCCCCTGCAACTCACCCAGACCAATGCGCTAGGGTGAAAATCCATCATGGACGCAATTCCAATGCCCGAATCCACGCATTTGCCCCCCCATACCATCCTGAAGGACGCCGCGCGCACCTGGTTCGAGAGCCTGAGGGACCGGCTCTGCGCGGAATTCGAGGCAATCGAGGACGCCCAGGGTGGCCCGCTGGCGGATCGTCCGGCCGGGCGGTTCGAGCGAAAGGCATGGCAGCGGCCCAATCATGACGGCACCCCGGGGGGCGGCGGGGTGATGAGCATCATGCGCGGCCGGGTGTTCGAGAAGGTCGGTGTCAATGTCTCGACCGTCGAGGGCGAATTCAGCCCGGATTTCCGCGCACAAATCCCGGGCGCCGCGGAGGACCCGCGATTCTGGGCGTCCGGCATCTCACTGGTGGCGCATATGCAAAGCCCGCGCGTGCCGGCTGCGCATTTCAACACCCGCATGCTGGTCACCACCAAGGGCTGGTTCGGCGGCGGCGGCGATCTCACACCGATGCGGCTGGACAGCATGGAAGCCATCGCCGACGCGGAGGATTTCCACGCCGGCTTCCGCGCCGCCTGCGACAGGCATGACCCGGC
>CAIYPH010000843.1 GCA_903928045.1 uncultured Rhodospirillales bacterium | reverse complement strand
CGGCGAGGCTGGCGCGATCGATGCCGGAGAGCAGGCCGATCTTGAAGAGTTCCTCGGAGACGCGGCCCCATTCCAGCTTGGCGTCATCGCTCAGATGCGGTGGCGGGGATGGCAGGGCCGGCACTGCCTGCGCCTCGACGGCGGGCAGCGGGCGCCGGCCGGGATTGCCGGTCACCAGCTTCAGATGGGTCGGCTTCGGCTTACGACCCATGGCCATGACGATGATCCAAGCCTATCGAAATTAATAACAATCAATGCGGTAACCGAGCTTGGCTCCGGCGCGGCACAGCGCGAATGGTCCATCACGCGCAGGGGCAGACGCCCCGCCAAGCAGGAGACCGGACGATGAGCAGCACCCGCACCCAGACCCGCACCCACAAGAGCCAGCAAGCCAGCCTGGCCGAGTTCATGAAGCAGATGGAGGTCTTTCGGGGCCACGCCGCCGAGCTTCAGGCCATGGCGGACAACCATATCGGCGCCGACCCCGACAGCATGCTCTGGGGCACCGCCGGCACCCTGCAGCATTGGAACGCCATCCTGGCCCGGGTCACCGACGCCTACCACCACCGCGGAGAATTCGCCCCCGAATAGGTTGGTCCTTCCTCTACCGCCCCGCTCGGGTTCTGCCCGACGGGGCTCGGGGTGGTAGCAGCCCCTGATGGTCAGGGGCGCGAACCGGAGCACGCAAATGTCCCTCTCTCCCGCCGCCACGATCGTCCTGACCCGCGCCGCCGAGCGCCCGGACCATCGCCTTCAATTCCACCGCAAGCTGCCGACCGGCGGCCGGCACAAGATGATCGATGCCCTGCTGCGCGATGGCCTCATCGCCGAAACCCTGGGCGACTACCGCCTCGGCGACGCCTCGACCCTGATCGAGGACAGCGCCACCGGCCTGATGCTGACCACACTCGCCCTGACCGACGCCGGCTTCCGCGCCATCGACCGCGACCCGCCCATCGCCGCCACGAACGCCAACACGGCGCCGCCCGCGGCTTCTGCCGAGGCGGTGGCCCAGGAAGCCGCCGCGATCGCCGACGCGCTCGACGCCGCCACGGTGGCGCCCACGCCGCGGGGCAACCTCCGCGCCGCCGCCGCCGCGGTGCTCGCCGCCTGGGACGACCAGGCCAACCGCGACACCGACATCATCGCCGCCCTCGAAGCGCCGATGGACGCCCTCCGCACCCTGCTCGCCGAGAAGGCGCCTCGCGACGCGACCGCACCGCGCAAGCCGCGCGAGGGGACCAAGCAGGAGGCGGTGCTGACCATGCTCCGCCGCACCGAGGGCGCCACCATTGCCCAGATCATGGAGACCACGTCCTGGGCAAGTCACACCTGCCGCGGCTTCCTGGCCGGGCTGAAGAAGAAGGGCATCAAAGTCGAGACCCTGGAGAAGGTGCGGATGGTCGGGCCGAACCGGGACGGCGCCAAGGGTTCCTTCAGCATTTACAAGGCCGGCTGACGCCTCACGCCGCGCACGCCGTCGCCGGGAGACCCCTGGCGGCGGCGATGTCGTTGAACACACTGTCCTCGCCGTCGAGCACCGCCTGGAGGCCAGTCAAATCCTGCCACCGCTGCACGGCAACATCGCAGTAGGCGGGATCGATCTCCATCGCAAGGCAGCGCCGGCCTGTCATCTCGGCCGCAATGATGGTGGTGCCGCTGCCGGAGAACGGCTCGTAGATCGCATCGCCCGGCGCGCTGTTGTTCAGGATCGGCCGGCGCATGCACTCGACCGGCTTCTGCGTGCTGTGCACCGTCTCCGGATCCTCGGTGTCGTTCCCCCGCGTCGCGATCGCCCAAAGCGTCGACTGATCGCGGGCGCCTTGCCAGTGACCAGTGCCGCCCTTGCGGACGCCATAAATGCACGGCTCGTGCTGCCAGTGATAATCGCCCCGCCCCAGCACGAAGCGGGACTTGGCCCACACGATCTGCGAGCGGATGACGAAGTCGGCAGCTTCGAGGCTCTCCATGACCGTGCGCGCGTGCACGGCGGAATGCCAGATGTAGGCGACCTCGCCCGGGAACAGCGCCCAGGCTTCACGCCAGTCGGCACGGTGGTCGTTGCTGACCACGCCGGTGCGCTCGGTCGCAGAGACGCCAGCCCGGTTGCGCCATGCAGGGTCGTAGTTCACGCCGTAGGGCGGATCGCTCGCCATCAAATGCGGCTTCGCGCCGTCCAGCAGCCGGGTGACATCGTTCGCCGACGTGGCGTCGCCGCAGAGCAGCCGGTGCTCGCCCAGGATCCACAGATCGCCCGGCCGACTGACGGGATTCGCGGGCGGCTCGGGCGCTGACTCATCGGCAGCCATCTCGTCCACAGCGCTGCCGTCGCCGGCCATCATCGCCGCCAGGTCGGCCTGGCTAAAGCCGACGAGGTTCATGTCGAACCCCATGGCGTCGAGGTCGAGCAGTTCGGCCCGCAGCATTGCGGCATCCCAGCCGGCGTTGAGGGCGATCTGGTTGTCCGCCAGACGATAGGCCCGCGCCTGCGCCTCGCTGAGATGGCCCAGCCTGATCGCCGGCGCCGTCTCCAGCCCCAGCTTCTTCGCCGCCAGGACACGGCCATGGCCGGCAATCAGCACGCCAGCATCGTCCACGAGCACCGGATTGACGAAGCCGAACGCGACGATCGACGCCGCGATCTGCGCCACCTGCTCGTCCGAGTGCGTGCGCGCGTTCGCGGCGTAGGGCAGCAACTGCTCCAGCGGCAGCGGCGCGACTGCGAGATCAAGCTGCATCGGCAACCTCATCGCCAGCACGGTCGGCCGCCACAGTGTCATAGTCCCGGCCGTCGTCAGCACGCCGCACCGGCAGGTCCGGGTGCAGCATCCGCCAGCGGGCAATCGCCAGGTCGACATATTCGGGCGCGAGTTCCATAGCGCGCACAAGCCGCCCCGTCCGCTGCCCGGCCAGGATTGTGGTGCCGGAGCCGCCGAACGGCTCGAACACCACGTCACCCTCGTCGGCGTAGGCCTGCATCAGGAACTCCGGCAGCTT